>JABJFI010000045.1 GCA_018662825.1 Methanobacteriota archaeon
CACCCTTTGATTCATTTTGTCCTTACACATGGCCTTGCTATGGGCCATATACGTCGGTACCGTTGTGAAGGGCCCACTGCGAATCATTTTCTGATGTAAGTTATCAATCAAATTAAGTAGAAATTCATGTGTCCATGCAGATGTAATCCTTTTAAATACGCTCAGCCTACCAAATTACATGACAGGTCAAATTTCAGAAGATGGAATGTACATGTGGAACGGAACAAACTGGGTGGCAAATCCAAACGCACCAGCAACACAAGGAATGGCCACTGATATCAGCCCACAGATGGTGGTTGAAAATTCGGGTACGACCACACCACCAGTGGCACAACAGCCTATGATGCAAGCTGCAACTCCTGAAGGCGTGTATGGCAGCGGAACTTGGAAAATTCAAATGGCAGACTCTGGACTAGGGATGTTTTTCCTCAAAATTGCGTGTCTTCTGATCAACATGTTTACGCTTTTCTTAGCAGTTCCATTCACAAGCGTGATGTATTACAATGCTTGGGCATCAAAAGTAGATATTGATGGTAGATCACTCAAATTTACAGGTAATGCTGGAGGATTTTTGGTCACATGGATCAAAACATTACTTTTGAGTGCGATAACGTTTGGAATATATTATATCCTCATTGGGCGTAAAAACGTAATGAGATGGGTAGACTCAAACTTAACTTGGGCATGAGTATTTCAATTCAATCGGTAGGGGCGAATAGGACGGACTACAAAGCCTTGTGAACACTGAATTTGTGTTTATGGATTATGGAGAAAACCGTTCGTTTCAAATATTTACTTTTAGAGTACAGCATCACGCCTTAGTTTATGGGGCGAATCCTAGGCCTCGATGGAATAAGAGCCTATGCGGTAATGATGGTTGTAGTTACACACCTTCACTTATTCATCGAATGGTACGATAACCAATCCCCCATGTATAGTTTGGTTTACGGCTCTGGCGGAGTAATCATATTCTTCATTCTGTCAGGTTTTCTAATTACACATTTATTATTTATCGAATATGAAAAAACTGGTTCTGTGAATTTAAAACAATTCATTATTCGTAGAGGTTTACGGATATTCCCTGCTTTTTATCTCTTTATTATCACTCTTTTTACCCTTGGATTATTTATTGAAACAAATACAACCCCTAAGCAATTATTTATGGCTGCTATTTATTGGTTCAACCATACTCCAAGATCTGAATACAACAGTATTCTTGACCATACATGGTCCCTGGCTGTCGAGGAACATTTCTATATTATATGGCCTCTAATCTTTATGGTCTTAACAAAGATAAAAGCGCGTGCATCATCAATAGCTGTAGTATTGATAATGATGATATATTCACTGCAAGTTCTACAAAATTATCTCTACGCAGAGACAGATTTGGATACGATTTATCGTTTGCATTGGCGTACTTCAAGTGCCGCGATATATTTGCTAAGTGGTTGTTTGGGGGCGAGTTTCATCCATTCAAAATATTGGGAGAAATTTATCAATCTACCAACAATATCTGTCGCTCTTTCAATTGTGTTCGTCGTGGGCTTTGGAGTTGATTTTTGGTTTGAAGGCGATCAAAGAATTGCGAAATATTGTAGAATTGCAGGCGTTTTATCAGCAATACTTTGGGTTTATATCAACCAGAACTCAAAAACGGTGGCGGTTCTTGAGTTTGCTCCAATCAAATATATCGGTACAGTTTCTTACGGAATTTATCTTTGGCAGGGATTCTACCTTTCAACGGGACCGTCTCGCATTGATGGCCAAGAATGGCCTTTAGAACCAGTTTTTGGATTGATATTATTATGCATTACAGTGCCCCTCTCTTACCATTTATTTGAGAAGAAGTTTTTGGATCTCAAAGATCGATTTAGAACTCATCAAGTTGATATCGAAAAGGAAGAAGAATAGGTTTTGCATCGGCGCTTTGCTACGTAACCCCCTTTTACACAAAGATTAACATCAAAATTATGATGGAATTGGTATGGACGGGGAACATCAAGGCATACTTCATTTTTTGAAAATTCTACCTTTGCCACTCAAAGTATTGTTTGTGGCAGTTGATATTGGAATTCTTGTTGGTCTATTGTATTATTTTGTTTAATCCGAGTGGGCTTTCAGTCGGCTAGTGCACGCTTAGCGGCTGCGTGTGGATTTCAATCCACTAGTAATCCCGCCATCATTTCTTGGATGAGAAGGGTTGTAGTCTTGAAGGATGAACGGCTCCGCCATAGTATGGCCGACCCAATTCGCACTGAACCAATCGGCGATGTCGATGATGCCACTGCCCTTGACCCGACACAATTAGGCTTTATGTGCGGCATTGAAGTCCACCAACAACTTGCTACTGGCAAACTACATTCCCGTCAATCCGGCGTTCTTTACGATGTGACTATTGATACGGTTCCAGAACAGTGGAAACGTTTCAACCGCCGTTTACGAGCAGCACGTGGAGAAGGCGGAGCAATCGATATTGCTGCACGATTTGAGACCCGTCGCAATCGCTCTTTTGTCTATGTACAATCGCCAAATTCAGGTTTGATTGAATTGGATGAACAACCCCCGCTTCCTCACGATGATGAAGCGATATCCATCGCTTTGACAGTCTCTGCATTACTGGATGCAAAACCGGTATCGCTTCTCCAAACAATGAGGAAGACTGTTGTCGATGGTTCAAACACCAGTGGCTTTCAGCGTACATCTTTGATTTCAGTCGACGGTGTTCTTCAAACAAAAACAGGGCCAGTCGGCGTTGATGTTCTTTGCCTTGAAGAGGACAGCGCCCGTAAACTCGACACTATCTCAACAGGTGATGGCGAGCAAGTCATCTACAATCTTGACCGATTGGGTTTGCCGCTTATTGAGATTGCAACAGCCCCCGATGTAATCTCTCCAGAACATGCTAAAGAGACCTCGATGGCACTCGGTAGATGTTTGCGACAAACACGAAAGGTTCGTAGAGGACTTGGTAGTATTCGTCAAGACCTCAATGTTTCTTTGGCTTGTGGCGACCGTGTTGAAATCAAAGGTTGCCAAGATTTATCTTGGATTCCTCGAATTATTCGCCTTGAAATGGCTCGTCAATTACACTTCTACCGACTTGCCAATGAATTGCGGTCTCAACTGTCTTTGCCAATCCTTTCGCCCGATAGAAGAAGTGATGAGGTAACCATTGAACAACAAGTTTCACTTGCGGTTGAAAAAGCCCTTCCTCTTGTATTGAAAGATGTGAGCGAATGTTTCACTTCGTGTGAATCAAAGATGGTTCAAACCGGTTTGAATCAAGGTTCGATAATGTTGGCACTCCCACTTCCAGGACTTGCAGGAAAGTTTGGTCAAAAAACCGCGGACAAAGAAGGCTCTCAGATGCCACGACTTGGTCGAGAATTAGCCGGTGCTGCGAAATTAGCAGGTGTAAAAGGAGTCTTTCATTCTGATGAATTGCCGGCCTATGGTATTGAAGAAGAACATGTTGAAACTGTTAGGACAAATCTCTCTATTGGAGATAGTGACGGATTCATATTGTGTTTAGCGCCACTTTGGCAGGCAGAGTTAGCACTCGAAAGCGTACTCACTCGAGCACGTTTGGCTTGGCATCGAATACCACAAGAAGTTCGCAATGTTGTGATTAAGAAAGGTGCCCCTGATGATGGAACTACTACGCCCATGCGCCCTTTACCCGGTGGTGCTCGAATGTATCCTGAAACCGATATTCCAGTTTTTGTTCTTGATGATGAGCGATGGCAACAGACGCTCCAATCTTTGCCTATGACGGATGATGAAAGAGCTGAACGCATGTCTAAGTACGAGGTTTCAAATGACCAAGCAAGTCAACTATTGGCTAGGGAATTGGATGATGTTTTTGTTGAATATGCCTCTCATTTACCACACAAAGGTTGGGCCAGCGTCGTATTAGAAAACGATACAGCAAACCCTGAACTTTGTGCTGATGTCATGGCAGTGAAGGAAGCCGGGTTGATAACCCGTGAATCCATGAATGATATTATTGAACATTTCAATGGCAAGACTCCTAGTAGTGAAGAGATTGCCGAATTCGGAGAAGAACATGGATTCAAACCAGCAGATGAAGGCGATTTGGGTGCTATCATCGAAAGCATCGTTGCTGAGCGGGCTGATTTTGTCAAAGAGCGAGGCATGGGTGCTATGGGGCCTTTGATGGGCGTCGTAATGCAAGCGGTAGGTGCAGCAGATGGCAAAGTTGTCAGCGCACTACTCCGGGAAGCCATACAGAAGATTTCGGAGTGATCGAAGTGTTTAGACGCTTGATGGCGTTGTTGCTCATCAGCCTCCTTCTTGTTCCGGCAATTATTGCTCAAGACACAAATTCGTGGAATGATTCACATTCTCTTGCTTGGGAATATGATTTTGAAACAGGATATATTTCAACGACACCTTTGTTTGCCGATGAACAAATTATTGTTCGAACATCTGGCAATAGTGAACCTGCAGTTACTGCATTTGATACAAATGGAAAGAAAACGTGGCAACATTTGAACCCATCATCAACCAGTAACGACATGTCGCCATTGTTTCATGTTCAAGCGGGACAAGGTGAATGTGGGGCATGGCCAGAAATGGTTTTGGTTGGATGGACCAATGGATTAATAGAAGCACTCAAACCATCTGACGGTGAAGTATTTTGGTCGATACAGACAGAAGTTATTGGTTGGGGAGTAACCGGGCAGTTTGCTCTCGATGGTGAATTTGTTGTTGTTCCAACACGCCAAGGAATTGGTCAATATTGCCTCGCAGATGGGCAACAACAATGGTGGACACAAACGGGTCTTGGTTGGAGAAATGGCGTTGCTGTTGACAATACGGGATATTTTGTCGGCGATGAAGCCGGTCAACTTTGGCACATAAATCGTACAGGTGCCGCAACATCGCACGCTCTTCAACTTGGGAAAATTCGTCATCCACCCTTGTTGACCAACGCCGGAATTATTCTTCATACCCAACAAGATTCGAGGGGCACCATTGCCGTAGTTCACTCCTCGGATGGCCGTGTTTTACAGCAGTTTTCTACCGGATTATCGCCTGCTATCCCGAGTTTACGTGGAGATTATGTCGTGACTGGAGATTCCTCTGCGATTCGGCTCCTTCTCTGTACTAATGAATGCGAAATTATTGATGAAGTCCCTTTTCATACCAATGGGGAAATAGGGTGGATGGATAATGGCACGATTCTCGCCCCATCGAATACGCCGAATTCAGCATGGGGGCTCTTCACGTTCGATGCGTATGAAAACCTGACATTTGAATCTCTTGAAGTGGGGATTCAAGGCTATGGTACCGCGGCACCGCTCCAGTATCTAGTAGGGGGCACAACTTTTACTGCATTTGGAAACGACCAATCTTTACTCCGAGTATACAGCGATTTAGATTTAAGTGAATCACTTTCCAATAATGAATTCGATTGGGGTGTACAAGGACTTATTTTTGCGATGTTTCTCTTGATTGGTTCATCTACAGTGTCTCTTTTAAATGGGAAATTTGATTGGTTTTTGAGAACATCAAGTTTACTATTCCTCATAATATTATTACTCATTATCCCTGACTTGTCGATGCAATGGTCGCAGGCATTCGATGAAAAATTCCCTGCAACCGCGCCATCTGAAGAGTGGAATGAACAATGGCCAGATACATGGTTGGGTACACAAATTGTCATCTTTGAATTCGATGGTGAAGAACATACTGCTGGAGGTTTTGTGGGGCATGATACAGTTTTTTCATTGACCCTAACTGCCTGTGACGAATTGGGTTTTGAACTTTCCAGTGAATCAACAGAAATTGGAGTGTATGTCAATTCGATTGCTGGGGTTGAATCAAATGGGTGGGAATTCACAGTCGATGGCTCCAAAGGCATCGTTTCTGCTGACCAATCGATAGTCGAATCTACATCAATAATACGCTGGTATCTAGCATGACTTAGGTAAGCCTCAAGTCATTCGCCCCCTTGGGTCGATTTATGTTCCAATCTATGGGGGTACATGGCCCCGCCCTTTCACCTCTTGCGAGCCTGCTATTGGATGTCGTTTTGCTTGGATGTGCTTTTTGGTTATTGGCCAAGCCAACCAAGCGCCCAATTATTGATTCTTTATTTTTGATGAGCCTCGTTCTTTCAGTATCTTTACTTCGAGTCGTCATGCAACCAATCCCCAACGTACAACCAGTTACTGTTGCTGCACTTTTGGTAGGGGCGCAACTCGGTGCTCGTCGCGGTGCAGCCTTTGCAGTTCTTGTTGCCATGACATCGAATTTCTTCATTGGCGACGGTTGGTGGACTCTATTCCAAGCAGCAGGATGGGCAAGTATTGCTTTTGCAGGTTCCCGATTATCTCTTGTGACAACATCGGGCTTGAATCTTCGTCGAGCGTGCGTTGCATCCCTAATCGCTGCATTTTGGTTTGATTTGGTCGTCTCGTTTTCTATCCTTGATGGCACAATTAGCATTACCGAATTCATCACTTATTTGGGCCACGGATTACCGTTTGATTTCCTTCACATGGCAGGTAACTTCACCTTTGTCGTGTGGATGGGCAACTGGTTTTCTGGTTTGCTTGAAGAAGAACCAACCCTTGACGAAATCGAATTTGCGGTGGTGAATGGTCATGGCATCGACGGTTGATGACCCTTCAATGGTTTTTATCGCACGCCATGATTTGAAAATGTCAGCAGGCAAGCTTGCAGTTCAATGCTCTCATGCCGCGGTGTCTTGCACCTTGAATGCTCGGAAAACA
The DNA here is from genome assembly GCA_018662825.1 of Methanobacteriota archaeon. GTDB lineage: Archaea > Thermoplasmatota > Poseidoniia > Poseidoniales > Poseidoniaceae > MGIIa-L1. Next base: position 6,762 of record JABJFI010000045.1, read on the forward strand.
CATGCTCGCCTCGTTGAACGGTGGCGAAATGCTGGTGCTCGAAAAATATGCCTTCGTGCAGATGATTTGGCGACATTACAACGCCTTGCGGGGCAGGCTCAAGTAGCAGGCCTTGTCACATATTTAGTGAAGGATGCAGGTCATACAGAAGTCCCTCCTGGAACGATAACGGTACTCGGTATTGGTCCTGCGCCACGACGAGCAATTGATGCCCTTGTTTCAGAATTGAAACCGTATTAGGTGATTGTATGGGATTTCGTTCTTTCCTGCATCGAATTACCGCACCAGCGCCTTCAGGGGAGCGCCCGAATGGTCCATGCAAAATGGTCTGCATTGTCAATCAAGGATTGAAAATGGGCAAGGGGAAGATAGCAGCACAAGTCGGGCATGGAGCAGTAATGGCAACGATGAAGGTAGGGGCAGAGAAACCAATGTATCTAGAACAATGGTTGGCCACAGGGCAAAAGAAAGTCTGTCTCAAAGGACGTGACGCAGACCACCTCCTCGCTCTTGAAAAACAGGCAAAAGCAGTAGGTATTTCGACAACGATCATTCGTGATGCGGGACACACTCAAATTCCGAGCGGTTCACTTACCGTCTTGGCACTCGGCCCCGATACAGATTTAGAACTTGAACAGATTACTGGCGAATTGAAATTACTCTAATGTGAATCCATCGATTTGATGAAGAGAGACTCTTTGCGAGTAGTATGCGTGACTATCCTTCAGACCGTGTTGACCTCCGTTCAGATACGGTCACTCAACCAACTCCGTCGATGCGTGAGGCGATGAACAGCGCTGTTGTAGGGGACGATGTCCTTGGAGATGACCCGACAGTTACTCAGTTGGAACAACGTTTAGCGGCAATGTGCGGCAAGGAAGCAGGCTTGTTTGTACCTTCAGGAACGATGTCGAATGCGATTGCGCTTCGAGCTCACACGTCCCCAGGTGATGAAATTATTACGGCAAAGAACAGCCATATTTATCTTTACGAGGGCGGAGGTTATGCTGCATTATGCGGTGCATCAATTGCATTGGTAGATGTGCATGATGGCTTGATGCGTGTAAAAGATGTTGAACAAGCCATCCGAAAGCAGGCCGGCTCCCTTTCGCATTACCCCGATGGTTCACTTGTCTGCGTTGAAAACACCTCCAATCGAGGGGGTGGCGCTTGTTATCCGCAAGAAACATTGGATGAAATTGCCGCACTTGCCAAAGCCAACGATTGTGCCACACATATGGATGGCGCTCGAATATTCAATGCTGCTATTGCCACACAAACTCCGGTTGACCGTATGGTACGAGATTATGATTCAGTTTCCATTTGCTTTTCCAAAGGACTTGGCGCACCAGTAGGTTCTGTTCTTGTCGGCTCAACTGCTTTTATTGCACGTGCTCATAGATGGAGGAAAATGTTCGGCGGAGGCATGCGTCAAGCAGGAATTCTAGCTGCGGCGTGTCTGTACGCACTTGATAATAACATTCAACGGCTCGAAGAAGATCACCGTAGAACCAAAGTATTGGCAAAATCAATCAATGAAATCGATGGGTTTGATGTTGATATGCAAACGGTTGAAACAAATATGGTATATTTTCACTCAGATGTCCCAGCCACACAAATCATGGAACAACTGAAGGTTTCAGGCATCGATGTGATGGATATTCAACCACACACTTGCCGTATCGTTGTTCATCTACACATTACCGATGAAGATATTCAGCGAATACTCGATATCTTTGCCACGTTGTGAGAGTTATATATCCTCGATGAAGAAACATGGTATGACAAGCCAGTCTCACAATAATATTTGTTCAATTTGCGAACATCAAGCACCAATAAGTCCATGCAGACTTTGCAGTTCTTTGACAGTCAGTAAAAAGGGAGAAAATTGGTCACATGAGATAGATGAATCCATACATTCACAATCACAAGAACTTCTCGGTGGGTCGAATCAAACGTCTCAACAACGATGGAAGAATTTACAAAAAAACTCCTTTCACCTCAAAGACGTACAATGGGCCAGATTGTCAGATGAAACGCTCGATCCAGTTATTTCATCACCTTGTAGTGACGAGGAATTGAAGGGGATAATCCAACGAATTTCTGATGGAATACGCCTCAATACATTGCAACGACTCCACCTTCATGGTGGTTTTATTCTCCACGATGGTGTTCAGATTTCTATCATGGGGGGGCGCCTCTTGGTGAATGGCCGAGCTATGCCGACTCAGGTTCCAATAGTTTCTATCCTCAATGTTCTTTCTTCTAAAAAAACCCGTATTGGGTGGGATTTGACGAAATTATTTGTTGCGTTTGGCTCCTTGGACACAGCACGTATCGAAACACTCGGCACACCTCGTTTTCTCCGTCGACAAATACGCCGTGGCAGAATGAACAATTCCCTCGACAAACCAAGTGTTTCAGCCTTGTTTACTTGGATTGAATGGATGGCGGAAGAACACTTGATGCCCGCGGAAAACAATTTCTCGAATCCGTTGAGCAACTGGGCGCGCGATGTCCGGCATCAACTTAGAGTGCCAGACAACATAAAATTCAACAAACTCATTGTTGAAGCATTCAACCGCCAACCAAAAAATCTTGAAGAATTACATGCATTTCCATGGCTTAATCGCTGGAATTCCTATGTGCCAGCAACGCAACACAACACTAGGCGGCCATGGCCATTCACTATTGTTGGAGATAAATTAAAATTCATAGTTCGTACTAAAAACAACGCGTCGAGAAAAACAGCCGTTCCTGATGAACCAGGCATTTGGGCCCTAATGCTCTCCAGCGCATATTCTCCTCTTACGTCAAGTGCAGGCGAATTACTCTATGCTTTGCAATATAATTGGACTTGCCACCTTTCAAATGTTCAACAAATCTCAGCCCCATTGCGTCGTTCAATACAATTTTTACATGAAGTCGTAGACGGGAATTCCGACCGTATTTTCATCCATGACGAGCACATATTGGTCATCGGCAGACTTGGCCATTATTACAATGTCCGAATTGGTCGAGGTGCCCATCGTGCTCCGTTCATCATAGATTCAATCGCTGGACTCAACCCACGTCGCACTCATCCAATTTGTATTCATGATGGCACTTTTCATTCGACAGTCCCTCTAGGCGACACCCTTGTTTCCGTAATTCTAACACTTCTTGACGACATCAACACATCAGCAAAAATTGAGAGTCTTATGCAACACCTCTCATTTAATTCGCCCCTGGGATTCCCTCAAAGAATTACTGAAAAACACCTACGATTGATCGATGCAAGAGCCCTTGATACATTCAAACAAGTCGTTGCAAATCATCCAATGGGAATCGCCAATGAAATCACCTGGCTGCCCCATGGCAGTGGTACACATCGAGTTGATAGAAATCCCCCATACCAAGGACACGCTAACATGCAGAATTTGTTCCGTCGGAATATTGCATATAATCGCAGAAGGTGGCAGTATAACAATGCGGATGTGGTACAAACACATCGAACCGAGATGTTAGTTGAGCACGCACTTGCAGCAGACGCCGCATCTCCGCACCCCCAATTCATTGAATTGTGGCACCAATCCTTTGATGAGATTCAAGTAGAGCCACGTGCCGAACCTCTCCACCACATTTACCATCATTTCCGCGGTAGAGAAGATTGGGTGCAGTTGCGAAATATGGAACCAGAGCCGAATGATTTGCCGATAGGAGATATCAGAAACGGAGAGAGAAGGTATTGTGAGGCCTTTTCACGAATCTGGCAAGCACTCATGCTTCATCCAATCGGCGCCACTTTCAGAATGGGTGTACTTGATGGAACTGTACTCTCATTCGAAAATTGCCATCTTGCAATCACGATTCGCAATGCCCAAGAACGTCGAATAATCCGTAGATTTGCGACTCTACTGGGTTATGCTGAACAAGGTAGACAAGGAAACGCCATTGCCTTTGTCCGCAGAGACCAGCCGCGTAATAACGCACGACGTGACCTAACTCTCTTGCTTGCAGGGGCCCAAGAAACACTTGGAGTACCTGGGTCGCCACCTTGGCGGTGGCATTACGCAGAAGTACATGAGGCGCCAAGGGAAATTCCGAACTTTCAGTGGGAACTTGAACAAGATTTACGCGATCAAAACAATCGTAACGGGCCAGATGACTATGTACCTTGAATCAATCTCTACGAACCAGCGCAGCTCCAATAATCACACTGATACTTGCGAAAAGTGAGACAGCAGGCAAACCTTCCTCCGGGCTATCTGTCGTCGATGGAAGTATTTCTTCAGGTTCTTCAACATCAGCAGGTAGGTTGACTTGGTAGATGAGGTGGACTGACAAATCATTTCCATCATAGGCTGCTAATTCCCAAGTGCTTTGAAGCACAATGTTTGAAGTTCCTGAGGTAAGAGGCGGATTTGCAGTGAGATTGATTTCTCCGAGCTCGATTATATCCCGTACTACATGCGGGTAATCTACTAATCCATTGGTTCCTTCTTCGAAATTTGCAGAGTGTTCCACAAGCCAAACATAGGCGACTAGTGTACTTCCATTAGGGGTATTCAAATCTTGAAGGTTCAATGCCCATGAAGCAGTTCCTGTTGTATCACCCGTCTTGTTCCAACTAAAGGTCGATGTTCCTGAAATGTCGGTGTTTTGCTGAGCAAGAGTTGTAAATTCACTTTCTAATGATTCGGCATCAGTCACGCTTCCGACTTTGATTACCGAGCCATTGAACACAACTACAGGTGGTGCCACGACATCATAACGGTCGTAGAACCGTTGATCGACTTCAATACTGCCCAAGGGGTCTTGTGCTTCATTGATGGCTCGGTGAATGTGGTACTGTTGTATGCCGGTTTCATTTACTATACCGTCAAGGGCATGCTCAACATCAACACAATTTGAACACCATGTGGCAGTATATAATTCAACGATAGGTGGTAATTCACTGAGATTAACAGTCGACGTTCCAGATTGGTTTACTTCAAACCACTGGCCGCCAAACATCATGCCGGCATCGGTTGTTGTTGCTGGTGCAGCAATACTGATCGTTGAACTGAGTGCAGTCAAAATCAAGATTCCGAAGAAGAAGAACGCTTTCCGCATACTCTCCCGAGTCGGAACTTGGCTATCAAAGCATTCTGTTCCTGAGATTCATTTAGTTGTTCACCACAGGTAGTACTCATGTCAAAAGCGCCGTTGTCATGGAACTCTCCAGATTCAGATTCTTTCACCATGGCGTCGAAGCGGGAGCGAATTCCACTGCTTGTTAATCCAAAGACGTCTGCCAAAAGGTCGGCAGCACCAGACTGAAGTCCAAAAGAGACAAGGCTGGCATATACAGAAACTGAAACCAGCATTCGTTCTTCAACATTGATGGTTAGTGCTTGGGCAGTCCCTTCTTGGAGCAGAGCGAGTCGTGCTTCAGTCTCATACAGAACGCGGTCAAAGTCATCTTGGTCAAGATGTTCTGAAAGCATGTCAAATATATGCTCCATACCTTGGACAATAGCATCTTCTCGTCGGTCATTTGCACTCTTGCGAGGAGGCATAGCAGCCCAACCCATGGAGACTCGAGCTTTCCAATGTTGAAGAATACGGATTCGAGCGTTCATTATTTGCTTTGGAACGATACCAGCCTGCTCCATGGTTGCTCGTCGGTCGAACTTTGGCATGAGGCCAAGCTCTCCAGCGAGTTCAACAATGGCGGCAGCTATAATTACTGCATTCTGTTCATCAGAAGTGCCCTTAATGCCCTTCTTCTTTCTGCATATGGATTGCTTTGGCATACCCAATCGTGTGTTCATGGACTTATCTTGCTTCTTACGAATCAATTCTTGTTCACCACTCAAAGGCTTACAAGACATTTCGACAAGCCATTCAAGAAGATGCAGGGCATTTCGGCCATACAAGGTCTCAATGTTCTTTTTGACGCGACGGGCAAAAGGGTGGGGGTTTCGAACTGAACTGCGGTCAATCTTCTCGAGCAAGTAGTACTTGCGACGATTGTGGACGCCTTTGGAACCAAACTTCATCTTCGGACCTGTGCCGCCAAGAGAGCGGTTGATGTCACCATCGTTTCGGACTGCTTGGTAATGTGCACCTTCGCCAAATAGGGCGGCTCCGTTATCGTTAGCCTCGGTTTGTTGGTCTTTGTGAACCAGGCCACAATCCATGCACCAAACTTCACCTTTTTCGTAAACTCGCTTGAGTTCCTTGCTACAGCACTCGTCACATTGTGTTAGTTCTTGCTTCTTTTCATTAGTATTGTCTGTCATCTTCATCATCTCTTCGTCATATTATTTGTTCGGGCCGTTGATTATCTGTTAAATTTGATACACATTATGGAATTTAGAACGAATCATGATTTCACAGTGTGCGTGGGGATGGCGTCAAAAAAGCCGAACATAACCATATGGTAAGCCATCTTATTTAAATCTGTCGCCAATCAAGAGCATTTTTACTACAACAAGAATGCTTCATGTTTGCGACCCAACACTAAATAATACACTCAACAGTATATAAAGAAAGTAAAAAAACAGCGAAATTCGCATGAAAAACGGCATGATTCCACACCATTTTGAAG
>JABJFI010000033.1 GCA_018662825.1 Methanobacteriota archaeon
CCGTCACCGTCCCAATCGGCGCCACCATCAGATGGGTCGAGTGGGTCAGATCCGTCACCGCTCACTGCAGAAACTGCAGAGAGAGCAAGGAACATTGCAATTAGCACGCTCATTATTTTTTTATCATTCATGTTTTTTCACTTCCTATATTTTTGGTTGTTGTTACACAGAGAACCCGCTGTTCTCTCTTTCCAAACGCCAAGCCCACGTGGTGGGAGTGGTGTTTTGGGATTCAAACGATGCTGCGCACTGAATGCGGGTTGTTTTCAAGGTGTGAACAAGAGGGTTTTTACCGACAACCACACGGGTTGTTACGGGCATGAATTGCTGCGCAATCATGCTTTTTTGTCTCTTGTCATATACCTTGTATTGTTCCTCCAAATGCATCGTATTTCACGGGTTGATTCTAGGGAACCCAACGTTCCCTCTACATATTGGAACACACCGACCCTATATGAAGGGCGCGATTCAGTGTATCATTTATCCTTGAAGTGTATATGCGGGTGGAAGCAAAATAGCTGCTTGTTGATTTAACACAAATCTCGAAACGAGATCTGCTAAATTAGAATCGTCGAATGCATGAAGTCTCTCGCTACCATTTCCTGAAGCTGGAGCCCAAAGTTGCAATGGTTTTGCCGAACGGCTGAGTGCAATCTTTGCAGCTCGAATTGCATTTGAACCTGGTAATCCTCCACTGCCTATACTATCAAGGCCGAGGTGATGTATCAGTCTACCTTGCCTTACGCCTTCCTTTCCCTCAAGTGCGAGCATCCCAAGAATCGTAAATTGATCTCTTTTCGAAGCATCCCATCTAGTATAGTCGCCTTCAAACCGTTGTGCAAGATGGTGCAAAAATTCGCTATATTGATCCGGTAAAGTGTCGTATGAAATCGCTTTTACTGTTTTTCGCCGGGACAGGTGAGCGTCTTTTGGAAGGATTTCCTTGAATTCGCTCCATTTATGGGCGGTATCAATCCAATTCGAAAGGCGTTCAGCAAAGAAAGGGTCTGCGCCCCTCCAATTCCAAACACTCCTTTTGATGAGTTCTGGTGCCACGTTTGAAAATCCTTCAGGGTCTCTTTCAGCAAGAGTTTGAAGGGCTTTCAAATATTTATCATTCCGTGCTTTTTGCAGGGTCTGCTCTGGAGGCATTAAAATTACGTTGTCCGTGGTCACATAATAAGGTTCTTTCTTGTTGATTTGCTTTGAATTCATTGTATCTCCTCACTTTTTGCGTGGTTTTCGCACTTTTTCAAAAATATTGGCGGGATTACCGCCGCAGCATTCCTCTTTTCTTTTTGGAGCGGGCGCTCCTGTGGGTCATATATTCTTGATAGGGGAAAATTCCGACGGTATATGAATAATTCATGTTTGTAAATGTTTCATCATAGAACGGTGTGGGCCTATTCCAGCAATAGTATAGGGTTCGTCGATAATGGCCCACCCTTGCGATTGATAGAACGGTATGGCCACTTCTCTGGCTTGTAAAAGACCGACTTTCGCCCCGAAATGGCTTTTCGATGCTTGCTCAAGTGCTTGAAGGATAGTGGTTGCGTGCCCCTTTCGTCGTGCTTCTAAACGCGTCCCCATTTGTCTAATTTGAATTGCTGGGCGATTAGATGGGTCTGCCAAAGGCCCGAAACTTGGACAATGAGTTGCATCTGGCCCCGCATGATCGGCTGCAGAACCATCGCTGTCTGCCGGGATTAAGTGCGCTCTGCCGACTGCGAGGACTGTTTCCTCATGCTCAATCCAAGCATGTATTGCTTGTTCATCGTCATCGAGTATCTCCGCCCCCCTAGGAAATCCAATGGGCTCTCTAAGTACAGCGTATCTACAATCATAGTACGGTGTTGAAGGCGGTGCGGGGGGTATCAACACATGCTGCATGGGCGCCACAGTACCTGCTTTGCCGAGATGTATTAAGAAATATAGCCTTTGTAGAACAAATATTTCAATCCAGAGAGTGCCTATATGTTCTTGATTAGAAGCCAAAAATCAGGAGTGAACCAATAAATAAGGCGATTATAGCAATCCACAGACCTAAAGCAGAGAGAAGTCCATACGCAAGGGACTGTTTCTGTTTAACAAATGCAAAAATTACAGCCCCGATATAGATGAAAGGGAGGAAGCAGAATCCTATGGAAAGAATCTCAAAAACAAAATCAAAATCCTTTGAAGAATCGTAGAAGTCAAGTTGGATTTCAATGGTTTCTATCGAAGAATTGGTTGGTTGAAACCATATTGTTGAGTTCTGGGGGGTGTATTCGCCGATTTCAACATACGAATCTGGGCCTGTGGGATTCTCCACCCCCTCCTTAACAATAAATTTGTCTTGAAGGCCTGAATATTCGCTTGAGCAGTACATACTGAAGGAGAAGTCGGCGTCCGGTGAAATCGCATACCCGCTACACCACTCCACCTCGATGGCGGAAGAATGCTGGAAATCGTGAGTGAAATATCCATTTTCATTGACTGTTAGTGTTTTCTCATCATATTCCCAAGGGTCTCCAACTTCTTCAACTGCGAACATGATGCCTGTGAACAAAAATACAACCGCATAAGGAAGTACGAGTCCTAAAAAGAATTGTTTCCATTGCATCTTGCGCCCACTAGGTGCAATCGTCGTGCCATAATTTTGAGTTTGGAATTCACTCACCGAGCCTGAGAGAGTGATTGTCGGAGGTGGCGCGGCGGCACTTGTTTCGAAGACCGAGGGCGTTTCTGGGGAAGGGTTTGTTTCGAAAGGATTTGTTTTCATACCATCGCCACTTCCTTCCATGTGCCTTCGTCATTGTTCGCTGAAATAAAAATATTGCAGGACTCGATTCAAAATTGAGGGTATTTTCATGAATAGGAAAAACCGTACAGTGTTTCGGGGTCGGTCGCGTTGAAATAGAACCGATGAATCCGATGAGATACTGCACGGGTGTCGGAGCGGCTACGTCGGGGATTGCAAATCCTCTTACCTGGGTTCAAATCCCAGCCTGTGCTCTTTTGGTGATTTGCTGGCTCGGCTTTGTTTTGACGCGCAGTGTTGATATTCAATGACCGATTGGTTTGGCATATCGCATAGATGTTGTCGATAGAGGAATTTTCTATGCCTGAAATCAATCGTTCTTTGGAAAATGTTGGAATTGGTTTTGCTGCATTCCTCGCCCCCCCCGGCCCTGAAGTCATTCGCTTTACGGTTGGGCAACCGGATTTTGATACGCCTCAACCTGTTGTTGATGAAGCAAAGGCAGCTCTTGACCGTGGCGAAACTGCCTACACTCGGACACAAGGCTCTGTCGAATTGTGTGATGCTGTGGCCCATCATCTTTCAAGCCACAACATTGTTGCCGACCCTTCTGACATTGTCGTCACCCCCGGTTGTAAACAGGCAGTACTCTATTCGATGATGGCCACACTCGATGCAGGTGACGAAGTGTTGTTGCTTTCTCCAGCATGGCCGTCGTATGACGGGATGTTGAAACTTCTCGGCTGCAAGCCAGTTCATGTTCCTGTCAAACGTGATAACTATCATCCGGATTTCAATGCCCTTGAAAACGCTATTACTGGAAAAACGAAGGCTATCCTTCTCAATTCTCCAAATAATCCAACTGGGGCTGTTTACACGCCAGAAGAAATTCAGCAACTTGTGGATTTTGCAATCAAACATGATTTGTGGATTCTCGATGATATGATTTATGCAACCTTGGCCTGGACAGATTATCCCTACACCTCCCCATGCTCTCTTGAGGGTGGTGCTGAACGAACTATTACCATCGGGGGTTGGTCCAAAGGTTGGGCGATGACTGGTTGGAGATTGGGGTGGATTACAGGGCCTAAGAGAGTGATGGATGGCGTCAAAAAAATTAACGTCAGTGCAGCTACACATGTTGCAACTTTCATGATGCCTGCTGCCACTGTCGCTTTAGGTCTTCAAGAAGAAACCGCGATGATGGCGGCTTCATTCAAAGAGCGCAGGGGTATAATCCATGGACTATTGAAGGACTTGCCTGGCGTAATTGTACCTAAACCCGAAGGGGCCTTCTATGCATTATGTGATGTAACTGGAACTGGTATGGGCGATATGGAATTTGCCACGCGTGCTCTTGAGGAAGCAAAGGTGCAATTAATCCCGGGGTCACTGATGGAAGGTGGAGAAGGTTTTGTCCGGATTTCTTATGCAACATCCACTGAGAACATCCACGAAGGCGTTCGCAGATTAAGTAAATGGCTCAATTCGCTGTAATGCGATACAATGAGCCACCGCTGCCAAAGGTGGCATAATACAAATTTCCATCCGGCCCGAAGCGAAGCGGCAAAGGCGTGCCCAAATCAGTAGCGAAGCGAGTAACTGTGCTGTCCCATTGCTCGGAAGGAATCGTGCTGTTGGCCTGATTTGGTGTGAAATCAATTCTAACAATTTCATGCCCTTGGGGCAATAAAGTGTTCCACGAACCGTACACTGTTGCATAAACGGTGTAACCCTCCCCTGCACTCGAATTCAAACCCGGTAATTGGGAATTCATGGGGCGGAAATCTAGGCCGTTAAGAGAGGTATGTGGAGCCCATTGGGCTACAGGCCCAAGCGTACCTATTGGTATCGGGTACTCGGGTTCATCTTCCGGCCATCCATACGCAGCACCTACTACCAAGAGATTGATTTCTTCATCGGGATGGTCGCCATCCCAGTCTCGCCCGTTGTCCGAAAACAAATATCCCATCCCCGAAACCCACACTCCATCGAATGAATTTCGAACACCGGTGGCAAGAAGGCCGTGCTCTCCCGAGTCGGGGTTTACCCAAAGCAAGGCAGCGTTTCTTTCATCAACTTCGACACACACATTACATGTTGAACCACTGTGCCAAATCAATGTCCCATTAGGAAAAGCATTGATGGCGTTCGTTTGATGATTTCCGCTCGGCACACCCTCAATGAGTATTATCGGGTCACTCAATGTGAAATTGGACCGATTATAGCGAGTGAGTTTTCCTTCTTCAGATACAAAGGCGTGGTGTTGTGTGAGATGGAATCCATGTGGGTGCGAGAGGCCTGAAAGTAGGGTTGTGGCAGCATATTCATCAGATGCATTGAGTGAAAGTATACGCCCCTCATCTCTGTCACATAAAATTAGATGTTCTTCATCTGCCCATTCAAGGCATGTTGGCCCACCAAAACCAGTGGCTACTTTTTCAATGGTATAGCCTTCTGCTACTTCGCTGTTCAAGGGTTCGGCGTAGGGGTAAATTTCACGCGCTAGTAAGAGAAAAACTAGGAGTAAAACCACCGGCAGAAGGTGTGTTCGGACCCTCATAGAAGCGCTGGTCTTTGAAAAGAGTCCCATTTGGACTCCTTGAACAGGGGAAGGAGTTTGTTGAAGGGGTGGAGAATCCCAATCATCGACAAGGGTCTGGGGTGGGGATTTTCCTTGCACAAAAATACGTTGTTGAAGAAGTATAATGGATTTTCTATCAA
>JABJFI010000038.1 GCA_018662825.1 Methanobacteriota archaeon
AAACCATGCCATCACAACTGTCAACGGTTCTGGCGCCATTATGGGTCTTAACATGACTGCTGTTGAGTGGAGGCCTGCTGGAGATTATGCCTACTTTGGTGCTTCTGATGGTAGCCTTTGGAAATATTCAGGGGGTTCTGGTATGGAAGCAATCGCAGATACACGTAGTTCAGCAATAAGTGACATTTCCTGCCACCGCAATGAAAATATTTGTGTCGTTGCAACATTGAATGATGGTCTTGCCCTCCTCTCGACCAACCACCAACTGACATTCCTATCGGGTACCGGTGGGGAAACTTGGATTGGAGTCGACTGTGCTGACCCGACTTTGAATGAATGCACAGGGTTTGCCAGTGGATTAAAAACACAAACAATTCGCTTGGATTTGATTGATGTAAGTGAATCGACAACCAAGGCCATCAAAAATATGGCCATGCCAGAAGGTGATTTCACTGGCGTATCCCGAGGGCATGATGGTACAACACTGATTCATTTGGTACCCTTCTCAACCATTCGTCATCAACCGTTAATCTCTGAAGCATTCGCTCAAATCGTTTCTCTAGATGCGACTGCATGGGACCCCGTTGTTTCGGGACGTTCTATCGAGTTGGTATGGGAAAATGCCCATCAAGAAGGATTTATCATCACTTCTTTTGGAAACATTGTCTCTTTTGAAACGATAACCGAAGAGGTTGAGATAGGAATAATGGAGTGGATGGTGATGATAGCAGTTACCATTTCGGTCCCAGGTGTGTTCTTGGGATTGATTTACATGAATAGCCCGTACCTTCAAAGAAAATACCTTGAATGGCGTGGATTGAAGAAAAAATGAACCCTTTCATCTACGGTTGAGAGGGTTAGGTTCTTGAAGCCCCGAGAAGACCACGATACGAGAGGGTATTATGGAGCCTTACGAAGGAATCGATTTCTACGACATTGAAAGCTTGCTCACAGAAGAAGAAATTATGATTCGAGACATGGTTCGAGATTGGGTTGATGAAGAAGTACTCCCAAAAATCGAACATGCGTGTGCTGAAGGTATTTTCTTAGATGAATGGCGTGTTGCTCTTGGAGAGATGGGTGTACTTGGTGCGCCATTGAAGGGCTATGGATGCCCGGGACTTTCCTATGTCGCTTATGGCTTGATTTGTCAAGAACTTGAGCGTGGAGATTCAGGCCTTCGTTCGTTTGCTTCAGTACAGGGTTCTCTTGCAATGTATCCAATTTGGGATTTCGGTTCTGAGGAGCAGAAGAATTACTATTTGCCGAAGATGACTTCTGGTGAATGGATTGGATGCTTTGGATTAACTGAACCAGATTACGGTTCAAATCCGGGTGACATGATTACCAAAGCAGAGGATAAAGGTGACCACTATCTCTTGAATGGAGCGAAAATGTGGATAACCAACGGAACCATCGCAGATGTCGCGGTTGTCTGGGCGAAACTCGACGGAGTCATTCGTGGTTTCATTGTCGAGAAAGATGATGAAGGTTTCACTGCTCCTGAAATGAAAGGAAAACACTCTCTCAAAGCTTCGGTCACCAGCGAATTAGTTTTCCAAGATTGTAAAATTCCAAAAGACAGAATGTTGCCAAATGTCAAAGGTTTGAGAGGCCCATTTTCTTGCTTGAACAATGCCCGATTTGGTATTTCTTGGGGCGCATTAGGCGCTGCAATGTCGTGTTTCCATAGTGCGAAGACCTACGCTCTTTCACGTATCCAATTCGACCATCCTATTGCATCATACCAGTTGGTTCAAAACAAATTAGCTTGGATGCTTCGTGAGATTACCAAGGGGCAACTCCTTGCGTACCATCTTGGACGAAAGAAGGACGATGGGACTTGGTTTAACGAACAAATTTCACTCGCAAAAATGAACAATGTGGATATTGCACTCGAGATTGCTCGCGTTGCTCGCGACATTCATGGCGCCAATGGAATCCTTGACGAATATCCAGTCATGCGCCATATGGCAAATCTTGAATCGGTGAAAACATATGAGGGAACGCACGACATTCACAACTTAATTCTTGGACGCTATATCACCGGTATTCAAGCCTTCACACGAAGTGTCTGATAGTGCTGAAAGCGCCTTCTATTCATCATTTTGTAGAACACAGGGATTTGTAAAACTCTCTAGTTTAATTTAGAACGTCAAGATTTGTCAATTAGGACACACTTCTGCATCTATTACAAATTAATGAGTCACTCAACCTGCTTGAGATAATCAAACAGCAGGTAAGAGGCCAATTCGTGCAAGTCCAGACCAAACTGGGTCAAGGAATGCAGGGAGAAGCCTGTGGCGTATGTAAACGGCTGCCGCCAAACTAATTTTCTGAACTTTGTTCAGTTTAACTCTCTTGGTGAAAACGTCTCCTTGCTGTCGTTCAATCTGTCGAAGAATTTTGTCGTAAAATGCAATCATTGCAGCAGGAGAATAGCGTGTTCTTCGAGGGAGTAGCGGAAGAAGTTGTCGTGCCTCAGTAAGATATGTGCGTGCTCTTCGAGCATATTCTCTGCAGTATGGTTCCCAATGTTTGTTGAGAACAACTTTACCATCCAGTTCACTTTCAATGATTCCATTGGACTCAAGTTCATTGAGTGGAAGATACACACGGTCTCGTTCGATGTCTTCACCAACATCTCTCAAGACATTGGTTAGTTGCATGAAAATACCCCATGATTCTGCAAACTTCTTTGCACGAGGGTCTTCATAGCCGTAAATTTCAATGCACATCAATCCAACAACAGATGCAACACGGTAACAATAGACATACAACTCATCAAAACTACGGTAGCGATTATTGTAAAGGTCATCTTCCATGCCTGATATCAAATCATCGAAGACTTCACGAGGAATAGAATATCGTTCGACAGTTTCTTTCAATGCAAGGAATACCGGGTCTGTAGAGTATACCTCAGAATAGCATGTTGATAGTTTTTTACGGAAGAAAAACAACTGCGTAATTTTGTTTAAGTAGGCCTCAGGGTCAAGAATAGTCCCCTGGTCTTGGAGACTCTCAAGTTGTTCGCGGTATGACACAGCTTCGGGGTCTGTTTCACCCATGCTGCCGGGGAATCGGTCTGCCCAATCGCCATCTGCGATATCATCTGCTCTTCGGCAAAAAGCATAGACTGCACACATTGCATGACGTTGTTCATCGGGGAGATATTTGAATGAATGATAGAAGTTACCTGCTTCACGAATCGTGAGTTCTTCACAGTAGCGGAAGGCTAATTTTGTCAATTCTTGAGGCGGCCGTTCAGACCAAATGGGTGCATCAAGATGTGAAAAAGGGTCTACTAGTTCATCGGTTTCACCGACAATTCCGATGAATGTAGCACCTTCACGGAGTGCTTCCATTGCCGTGAGGCTCACTGCTTTCACAGCATCCCGTGCAAGCATAACACCAGCACGAAGGTGGTCAAGGGTGGTCAAACTCTTCTGTTCTGTGCCTTCATCTCGTGTTGTTGCATTCCCTTTCAGAGGGAAAAGCAATTCCAGAGGTTTTCGGCGTTCTAGCATCGTGACCAACCAGTGCTCATACCTCACCCTTTTTGAGTTCTACCCTTAATTGCACGGGGATTTTTTTTTCAAACATCTTTGTTTTTCTGGAGAAGACGCCTCACTCCGCCTGGAATTAACAGCGCAAGAGGCAGTTTTCGAGCATAAGATTTGATTTCATCTCGAGTGACTTTTATCCGTTCTTCAGAATTTAATATGTTACCAGTTCGTAACAATGTTACAGTTCTCTGTCCTATGAGTACTGGGAGCATACATGATGCTTTGAGACGTATTTGTTTTTCTGGCAGCATCGAAATATATTCTACCGCAGCGTTAAGGTGTTCATTTGTCAAATCAAGATATTCATCATACAATGGCCTGAAAGCATCTAAGTTTTTGTCATCCATCAAATCCTCTGGTTTGAGATTGTACCTGTTCAATGCCTGTTCTGGGATGTAACATCGGCCAAAACGTAAGTCTTCAGGGATGTCTCTTAGAATATTGATCATTTGCAGCGATTTACCGAATCTGATTCCCTTTTCAAAAAACTCCCTTTCTTTTTCAGCAGGTAAAGACATGAGATGTTCAAGTGACATTTTGCTCCAAAATACTCCAACAGAGCCTGCAACTCGGAATGCATAATCATCCATTTCTTCATCAGAGTTCAGTGCAGAAATGTTTCCATCTTCGTTAGCTGTTCCAAATCTCTCAAGGTCAAGTATTTGCCCACTTACAATTATCTCAAGACACTCTAGAATAAGAGCCTGGTCTCCTTTACTATAGACGTCTAGTCCAGCCACAACATCTTCAACATTGCGGAGTAATTCAGCCTCGTTATTGTTCGTTTGAATCTCAGCAAGTTGAGTAAGGTCTGGAAGAGTTGAAATCTTACCTTGAGCAACATCATTGTAATCGCGGAGATGTTTTAGAAGAACATCAGTCTCCCCGTGTTTTGAGTCTGCGATAGTATCTGCAACTCTAGCGAGAAGGTAGAGCAATCCAATTTGACCGCGTATTTTCTTTGGAAGATATTTGAGAGTTGGATAAAATGAACGGGAAGTAGCCTCAAGCAATGCATCGATTTTCTCATTGATGAGTACCGCCATTACATCCCCTCTATTCGGCGGAATAGTTCTCTGTTCTTGACCCTGTGGGAAGGTGAAATTGTTAATTGATATATTCGAAGGCCAATCATTGCTTTGATTCAACGAACCAATAGGTCTGTGTATTATTCCATAAAAATTCTTCAATATTTCGGAATTACATTTGCACTGCTTAACATTTTAAGTGCCTTGCTTGGCTCATAATAAGTCAAGAAATTTCCCACATTATCTGCGGCATTCCGTCGTAAGCCTTTAGGTAGAGTTCTGCGAGCACCAATCCTTCGGGGTGGTGTTATGGACTGTGGCTCGTGTACAGAACAGATTCCTGATGACAGTATTTTCTGTCCTGAATGCGGTGCTCGACAGGAAATGTCTCGTGCTGGAGGTTTCACTAACCCCAATTCAATCGGCCTTAGTGGACAAGAAGTTTCAGGTGGTCGAAATTTTGGAGTTGTCTCGGGTGAGGCTGTCCGTCAGCAACGTGATATGAACATGGGTGGGAACACTAACATTCCCCCAGAAGTTCTTCAACAAATTGCAATGGGTATTCAACAACAACCAAACATCCCTCCTGGCCAATTCCCACCTCAAAATATTCCGCCAAATCAAATGGGACAATTCCCACCTCAAAACATTCCACCGAATCAAATGGGACAATTCCCTCCTCAAGGAATGCCTCAACAATCGCATGTTAATCAACAGGGTAGTGTGCTCCCAAATGTTCAATCGGATCGCCCACAGCAAGCACGTGGCCCTTCCCTCGCTAGTGGCGCATTGCCTCAAAACCAAGTAAGTAATATCTCTGCAAATACGCCGGGTGGCACAGTTGTTGCCAACAACCCATCAGCATCACCTACCGATGCTATGGTCAATCGTTTGGCTGAAGCAGAACGGGCCATGAAAGACGAACGTCGAAGTCAATGGCTCAACATGAATCAAACACCAGCAGGAAACGTCTTGGCCTCTCTTGGTGCAGAATTACCTTCTCATTTGAGAACTGGAGAAGCCTCCAGTAACCCTGCTCAAGATGTTCTTTCAGGGGCCTTAGGGCAAGCATCGCAAGATGCACCGAATGAAGCCTTGCTTCGCAGAATGTGTGAAGTTGCAGTGCGCCGAGTTGCTAGAAAAAGAGGAGTTGCTGTTGAAACACCGCAAGCAAAAGTCGCAGGTGACCTCTTAAGCGTCAATGTGACATATGTCGATGACGGTCGAGTTCTAGATACCCCTGAGGACCTAAAGCAAGCATTCCAACATGCAATCGAAACCGAAGTTGCTTTGAAAGGCTTCGACCTCACTACCGAGTTGAAAATATTCCGCTCAAAAGACGGTGAAGTTGAGACACTCAATGGTGAAGATTCTGAAGATGAAGACGTTGAAATGTTTGCCTGCGAAATCTGTGATGGATTGGTCAAAGAGACCGACAATGAATGCCCTCATTGCGGGGCTATGTTTGAAGACGAAGAGGAAGAAGTCGTTGAATCTCCACGCCGCGGTCCGCCGAAGAGAAGTGGCCCACCAGGTCCATCGAAAGGCGGTCCGCCAAAGAAGAGCGGCCCACCAGGTCCATCGAAAGGCGGTCCACCAAGTCCATCGAAAGGCGGTTCACCAAAGAAGAGCGGTCCACCAGGTCCCTCGAAAGGTGGTCCACCAAAGA
>JABJFI010000070.1 GCA_018662825.1 Methanobacteriota archaeon
ACGAAAAACACCCTTGTAAATGACTATCCTATATTCATGGGTTAGCAGTGGGTCATATACAACGCTACCCTCATGCTCGCATACGTGCACAAGGGGACCCCATGTATTCATTTACTTCATGGGTTGTGGAAACTCCATGAAGAAATTGCAAACACTTCTTTTTACTTTGATGATGATTACCGTTTCACTCGCAGGATGCACCGATTTATCGAATCAAGTCGACTTGGATGGAGATACCGTTGTTGACGCGGATGACCTATGTCCAGACACTGATACTGGATTATCAGTGGATTTAGATGGATGTGCTGACAATCAATTGGACGATGATGGCGACCTTGTCATGAACGATGTTGATCTTTGCCCGAATACCCCTGCAGGTGCTGTTGTCGATGCCACAGGCTGTGAACTGCCTGATGCTGATGAAGATGGAATTACTGATGCTGATGACTTGTGCCCTGATACCGATGTTGGTGCAACTGTCGATACAAACGGTTGTGCTGACAATCAATTGGATGATGATGGTGACCTTGTGATGAACGATGTTGATCTCTGTCCAAACACACCTCCTGGAATAACAGTCGATGCAACTGGTTGTGAACTAATTGCCGACGCTGACGGAGATGGAGTTGCTGATGCTGACGACGATTGTCCAAATACAGATGTTGGAGCGATTGTTGATGCGAGTGGGTGTGCTGAGTATCAATTAGACGCTGACGAAGATGGAGTTGCTGATGCTGACGACGATTGTCCAAATACAGATGTTGGAGCGATTGTTGATGCGAGTGGGTGTGCTGAGAATCAATTAGACGATGATGGCGATGGAGTGATGAACGACGTTGACCTTTGTCCAATTACAGTTTCAGGAGCCATTGTAGATTCCGTGGGCTGCGACAGATCTTTTGATGTTATTTTACAGAAAACAAACTTGACAAATCCAGTGAAATTTGGCGAATCATTGGTGTTGATAGATGCTGATTACGATAATTACTCTTGTACACTTATCTTGGTAGATATTACCACTTTAACGATAGAAGAAATAGTCATTGATGCTTTTCCATCTCCCGATACATATAATACAAATGTCCCAGTTGTAAGCGGTGATTTTTTCTATTTTACAGCAAATGATCAAAATCATGGCGAAGAATTGTGGGTTAGTGATGGAACGTTAACGGGCACATTTATGATTAAAGACATCAATCCTGGAAGTGAAGCTGGGGATCTAAGACACCTTACTGATGTTAACAGCATTCTTTATTTTACTGCAGATGATGGTGTCAGCGGTCTTGAATTATGGAAGACTGATGGTACTGAGATTGGTACGGCGATGGTCAAAGACATCAATAGTGGAGATGGCCACTCTAACCCTATACGTTTGACAAATGTTAGTAATACACTCTACTTCTCAGCGACAGATGGTGCACATGGTGAAGAACTTTGGAAAAGCGATGGAACCGATATCGGAACCAAGATGGTTAAGGATACATGCGCAGGGTCTTGCGCCGCTTATCCATGGGATATTACGCCACTAGGAAATGTTGTTTTCTTCACAGTAAATGATGGCGTTCACGGACGTGAAATATGGGTTTCTGATGGAACATCAAGTGGCACAGTACTACTTAAAGACATTAATCCAGAAGGTTCCGGTGTGCTTTCGAACTTTGTTCCTCCGAATGACCTTACTGCGGTCGGCAACACTCTCTATTTTCACGCCGACGATGGAAATGGACCTGAGTTATGGAAAACAGATGGCACTAACATAGGTACACAAATGGTAAAAGACATCTTTGATGACACAACAGCTGCTAGTGGAGATCCTGGAGTGCTGAAAATGGTAGCGATCGACAATATTCTCTATTTCGTAATTCAATCTGATGGAAATAGCGCTTCTCCCTCATATGATGGTTGCGATAAAGAACTTTGGAGAACTGATGGTACAGAGCTCGGGACTTTTATGGTGAAAGATATTGATGATGGTTGTGGCATGCTCGGCGGACTGAATGGTATGATTGCAGTAGAAAGCGATCTTTACTTCTTTTCAAACAAGGCCTCCACGCCAGACAAGTACTTATGGAAGACAGATGGTAGTGATTCTGGAACTGTCAGATATTTATCGTTAGTTGGTCTCGATACTCCTTCTTGGTCTATCGGCACTGATGCATTTGATATTTGCTCAGCAGATTCAAATTCACTTTTCTTCACTTATTTTGACAGTACAATGAACTCAAGATACTTAGCGACGTACGAAATTTAAATGATGAAACAAACGAGCATGAATTGTTTGCGAAGTCTTCCAACGACTCTCTCTTCACAACTAATGTCGCTTAGAATGCCTCGTGACAAGTCTATTTCTTACTGCGCATCATAATCATAATGTTTTAAATTAATGAAATGGATAAGTGAATAGCCTATTATCACAAGGGTTTCATCATAACACCCTTTGATTCATTTTGTCCTTACACATGGCCTTGCTATGGGCCATATACGTCGGTAGCGACGAATAGCACCCACTGCTAACCCTTGTGTAATCAAATTCGTTAACATGGGTATTATGGAGAAACCCTCATGAATTCAACCATGATAAATTTGATACCCCATGTTGGTCTCTAAGTGCATCTAAATCAATTCCGCAATCAGCAGCAAATCTCTCTAATGCATCAATATATGAAGTTGCTGAAATTTCACCGACTTCATCAATTTCCGAGTCAGTATCTAACCCTTCTAATTTCACTTTGAGTATATTTACACATTCTTGAATAATTTTGAAAATACCAGCATCAACTTTCTCCCTAAATCGGTATGGTAGGGTATAGTCATCGTCATCAACTTCAAAAGAGGTCTCTTCACGCTCTAAATATGCGGCTCCAAGATTAAATATGCTTCTTAATCTATCAAGATCAATGAACCTACTATGGGCAAAACCTTCTAATGCCGAAATGTAGTTAACGGCATTTGCCTCTGCCTCTTCATCTGTTTCTTCATCTACATCATCCTCAATAAATTCATTTCCTTGTTCCAATAAACCCGAAGAATGCAATGCTTTAACCATTGCATTTGCAATTAGGTCTGGGTCGTTATTGACTATGGTATGATTGACATCGCCGATAAAAACTCCGTCTCTAGAATCAATACTTAATGAAGATTCAGATGGTATTATTTTGTTAGAACAATTAGGGCAAAAATCCCAACCCACATCAACTTCAAAACCACAGTGTACGCACACAGGCATATACCAAACAGCAGTTTTGGGAATATATATATTGTGATAAAAAGTAAAGATACTATAACGGGGGCCCTTGCATACGTATACGAGCATGAGGGTACCGTTGAGTTCAAATCCACTCGACAGATTTCCAAATCAGCGAGTTGCAAGAGTTAGGTTCTTCCACATCTCTTCTGGAACTTCCATTGCAAGGCGAAGACCGCCCATAGCACCGAGGCGCACTGGGTCATCGACAACGTGGACATTGACATCGCCCATATCCGAAAGTTTACGTTCGATCATTGCACCGAGTCCTCGAATTCCAGAACCGCCACCAGCGAGAACCATGTTTCGGCGGAACTCATCGTGGTATTCAGGATTTGAACCTGCAATCAATTGCTTGACATTTTCGACAATTGGGTCAACAATCGATTCACATGCACGTTGAATGCAATCGGTAATGTCAAGATTCATTGCCTTTCCTTCAATTGAGAAATCGACCATTACTGGTGAATCTGGAGTAGCTGAACCAACAAAGGAATGCTGTTCCTTCCAACGTCGAGCCATGTCTTTGGTAATTTGAGCACCACTGTATTTCGATTGAACTTCTTCGATTATTTTTCGGTCAACGAAATCTCCTGCATAGCCGGTGTGCATTTGGTCACTAGGGCCAGGAATAGTTCCGTAAACACGACAAAGGTCGGCTGTTCCAGCACCAATATCGATAACAAGTGTATGTTCAATCATATCCAATGCATAAGCAACAGCGAAAGGCTCGGAAATAATCATTGCAGCGTTAACTGAACCAGCGGCTGCATCAAAAATAGCGGTCTTATCGACATAACTTGCTTCTGCAGGTGCACCAATAACTGCAACCACACGGTTGTAATCTTCAGGGTCTGATAGACCTATGAGGTGAGTGATGAAGTGCGCGATAAATTCACGGTCTTCTTGTGTATCTTTGATAACACCCAATTCCAAAGGTCGGAATAGGTTGAGTGCGAGTCGATTCTTGAGGGCTTCCTCACCAAAAAGAACATCTCGCTTGAGGAAATTTCGTGCGATTGGATCTTTAGGAGTACCAATGACTGTGAGTTCTTCTTCTTCGTGGCTATCCGAAGATACCATGACGGAACGGAAGGTTCCTAAATCAATTCCAATATACAATATGTCTTCTGCCATAGCACTCGCCTACCCTCGCCATTGCGAACTACCTTATGAAGAATACCTCGCTCCTGCGAGAAGACTTCCACGCATTCAAACAAAATATATTCCTCACAGCTTGTAATGCCAATCTATAGAATGTGGCATATAGGTGCATAAATATTTGAAAAGGGCTTCAACACCATTCTTCACAGCCTTGACAATACCATGCTGCATATTCTGGATATAGTTGAGCCATTTTCCCACATGAAGTACATTCCTTGAGTGTATCTTCACCATACATTTCTAAAACCATTTGGACATGATAGACATCGTCAATACCTAATTGTTGCCTCATTGACCACAATAATTGGTCCTCACTTGGAGATATGATACCATCTTCCAAAACCAATTCGACGATGTTCCGGTAATCCTCAAAATCTTGCAAATTACGGGCATCTAGAACAATGCCATTCTTCTCTGCAACGATGTCCGTTCCTCCTGGGTCATCGATAAATAAAACTAATGATTCTGGCTTCAATTCATCGTTTCGAAGTTCGAAGGAAATACGAACTCCTTCTAGTGTTGCAAATACTAAATTTGAGTTGTTGTTGATTGTCATGGCAATCGAACGGGCTGTATCTTCTGCCGAGCGGCCCTTTCTCCAACCGTTAGGATCGTTGACATTAAAACAATAAAATTCAGTACCTTTGCCTGGATATTCAAGTCGTATTTCTTCACCTCCATCAAAGCCGTTGGCAACCACGGTCAACGCTGCGACTTCTGTCGAAACAATATTATCCTCATCATCAAAACTAATCATGAGAGGTTTCCTCTCCTCGGCAGCCGTGTTAAAATGTCCTTGCATACCAGTCATCCATTTATCCTCAAGACGGGCGAGAGATTCTTCTTGAACTTTTGAGAGGTTTTTGTCAACACCAAGGACACCTGCAAGACTTCCACTTTCGATTTCACGCTTGAACTCCTCAATCTGTTGACTGTCTTGATGATAGGTAGGAATCTCTAGTTGGTTGGATTCTTCAACAAAATTCGGGTCTTTCCAGTCATGTTGACAAGAAACACAATTGAGGTATCCGTTCATGGTCGATGGCTGAGCATCACCTCCACAACGAGGGCAGTCTCCATCCTCATTGTAACCAAGGTTCTCAACTGCCTCGCGTCGACCCTTTCGTATGTTCCCAAATCCTGCCATATTGTATGCACATCATTGCCTTTCTATCAAGGCTTTGGATATATCAAATGAAAAAATAATGTTATTATTGGCGCACAGGAATGGCTTTGAGTCCATACCGAATGATTCCTTCTTGAGCATATATCTTTCGAACTGCAAAATGAACTATGTCACCGATAACTGGTGAATAGTCTACATCGTCTGTAACCAAAAAAACACCTCGAGGACCCTGCTCAAAACTTACTAAAAGTGTTTGAAGGCCACCGAGGATAGGAGCACGTAAAGAAAATTCTGATGGTGCTCCAGCAGCACTGAGTTTTGTCCATGATTCAACCTTAGCCTTGCCAATGAGAAGTTCTGATTCCGAAGGAAGACGGCGCCCTAAAGAATCGAGTTGACGTGGGGGCCAAATGAGATTTCCATCAACATTTTGTGATGCAAGTGACAAACGTGCTCGGGCACCTTCAAGATACTGAGATTGAGAAACATAAGCACCCTGAGACACATTACTAGTTGATTGTTCAAGACACCAAGCCTCCCCCATGTCGTTATGGAACTCTGCATCGATAATTTCAACATCCTGCGGTGCATCAAAATCGCATATCTCGGTGTCAACCTTGGCAACGACAAGAGTCGCTTCATCTCCAGCCAAAACATCCCACTTGATTTCGTCAAATTCCAACTCATCGTTATGAAAAGGAGAGTCTACACCAGTAGCCAAGTAGACAGTTGAGGCATCAATAGATTCTGGAAGATGTATTGCATTAATTTGATGGCCATTGATTTGCATCAATTGGATTGCAGCAACCGCCATTGTAGTAGAGTCGCTATCTGGGCCATAGACAATTTTTTCTTCATGAACATAGGGTGATTGGATGTACAGGGAGTCCTCAGCCTCGACGACCAAATAGCCCTTCCAATGCTGGTTCTCAGACATTTCTATCTCTCCCAAATATATGAACGGCACAGGTTGCACCAGAACCGCCTACATTGTGCGTCAATCCAATTTCTGCATCTCTAACCTGTCGCGTATTTTCAACTGAGCCCCTCAGTTGCTTGAACACCTCAACGGCTTGACCCGTTCCAGTTGCTCCTAAGGGATGACCTTTGGATTTGAGTCCACCACTAGGATTGATACATACGGAACCTTCGTTTCTTATTCCATTTCCTTCACGTGCAAAAATTCCACCTTGCCCGTGTTCGGAAAATCCAAGATCTTCAGTAGCCATTAATTCGGCGATTGTAAAACAATCATGGACTTCGGCTAAATCCACATCATTTGCAGTTAAACCAGCAGCAGAATATGCTGATTGTGAGGCTTTTTGAGTTGCTAATAATTGTGTAATAGATGGACGGTCATGGAGAGCCAATCGGTCAGATGCTGCTCCAGAAGAACGCACCCACACTGGGTCGTCAGTAAATTGTCGTACTACATGGTCAGCAGCTAGAATAACGCAGGAGGCACCATCCGATGTTGGACAGCAATCATACAGCGTGAGAGGGTCGGCTACCATGAAACCATTTTCAGCCTTATCAAAGGATACTTGTTTTCTAAGGTGTGCTTGTTCATTATCAAAACCATGCATGTGGTTTTTGACGCTAATATGGACCAAATCATCATGCGAGGATTCATGTTCATGGAAATGCCGACGTGCCATCAAGGCATAAGTTCCCGGAAAAGTGAGGCCTGCTAGACGTTCCCATTCAGTATCGCCTGAAACACCGAGCCAAAAGCGCTTACGTTCGGCTGAAAGGTCATTCATTTTCTCGATGCCACCGGCCACGACAATGTCTGCTTGTCCACTCTTAATCGCCATCCAAGCATCACGTAATGCGAAACCCGAAGATGCGCAAGCATTTTCTACACGCCGGACTGGAATTCCGTCCAATCCGGAATGTTCGGTCAGTAACGCGGCAGTATTGCCCAGTTGCGCACCTCCAAATGCTACACTTCCAATGAAGGCCTCATCAACTTGATGTGGGTCAAAATTTTTGTCGACGGACGAAAAAGCGTTTTCCGCAGCCTCAGCCCACATTCCCTTCAAACCAAGTTGGTGATTACCATACTTTGTTTGACCAGCACCGATGACGGCAACATCGACCATGTCACTCCCAAGGGGAACCAGCACTTGAGCAAGTCGGTCGTATTCGAGGCATTTAATTCGTGTAAACCACCCGTAGAGTCTAAGAACACGCTCTACTCCCCTCGAAATATGCTGCGACAATGCAGAGCCCATGGACACTTCAAAGGTGCCAATTGCCCAACCTGTAACGAAGAAGGAAAATTCATCATGAGTGACCGAGAATCGAATTCTCTCGGACGAATGTTGGCCCTAGTATTGAGACACGCACCAGAGAAATTCAATGTTGAAATGGATATCAATGGATGGGTCAACGGCCGTGAACTTTCAGAATCAATTTCCAAGCAACGACGCCATTACCACTGGCTGCGTGGATGGCACTTTGCAGCTATCGCTAATGCAGACGATAAGGGTCGTTACCAAGTTGAAGGAGATATGCTCCGTGCAACTTATGGACACTCAATTGAACTAGAACTTGACTTGCCAACAGACCAAATTCCTGAAGCACTTTACTGGCCTTGTGAGGAAGAACAAGTTGAAACTACAAAGGAATTGGGAATTACAACTGGAGACAGGAAACACATTCACCTTTCCCGAAGTATTACCAACGCAATGGAAGCAGGACACGTTCGTATTCAACGCCCAGCAATTCTTGAAGTTGACACAGTTCGTGCAATCGCAGATGGACATATCATCTACCGTGCTGGAAAGACAGTATTTCTAGTCGATGAAATGCCTGGTGAATATCTCTACCGAATCGATGCTGATGACCCAATCATAATGGAAATCATTGCCCAATGGGAACTCGAAGAACAAGAAGAAGAGTGATTAGCGCTTTTCGCCGCATGATGCGCAGAAATCAAGGTCATTTTCGAGACGTTTTCCGCATCCTCCGCAGTGAGCATGGCCGATATTGAGAGTTTCAAGTTTAGATACATGTGGTGGCATCTCTTCTCGAGAAACCGGGTTGACCAAATGAAGTGGGTCAATTCCTTGTTCAACTAATTCACGAAAACGGTTTCCGAAAATAATTGCTTCTTGAATAGCAGATTCAATCTGAAGTTGGCGAGTTTCTCGTTCAATGTGATCTACGATATCTTCTGATTCTTCAAGAATGGCTTGCAAATGGCGCATAAAGTCGCTCAGAGATGGACCGTCGGACATAATCCTTGGTCTACTCCGTGGGTCATCAATGCTTGGTGGGAATTAGGTCATTTGGAGTAATATGAAGGGGCATCCTCTTGAGCCATTTCCTCTTCGCAGACATATGCGTGAGCGGGTTGTCATCAAATGGGGTGGCGGCCTCATTACTAACAAATCCTCACTCTGCACTCCTGATTTGGAGATTATAGAACAACTCGCACAAACTATTTCAGATTGTCAAGAGCATGAAATTGATGTTATTTTGGTTCATGGTGCTGGTTCATTCGGTCATTTGAGGGCGAAACATTGGCGATTAAACGAAGGTTATCTACCTAATACTCAGTTTGAGAAAGATGAAAAATGTGGGACACAACAAGAAGCAGTTAATGCTGTGCGCCAAGAGATGCTAGACTTGAATGCTCATGTCTGTCATGCCCTTGAACAGAAAAATCTCACCCCAGTCGTGCATCCACCACACCTTTGGGTTCAAAATACAGGGCCTGAATTTTTAGGATATCTCAATCGCTTTCATCAGCAGAGTCAAGGTCAGATACACGTGACCTTTGGTGATGTTGTCGAGGTTGAAGGAGAACAACAATTCGGAATACTTTCAGGCGATGACCTTGTTGTACGTTTAGCAGTAGAATTACCAGCAGTAAAGCGATTGGTGTTTGCAATAAAAGGTGTCGATGGTCTCTTACGTGTTCCACCAGAACAAGCAACAAAAGATGATTTAATCAAAAACTGGTCACCCGAAATCGAATTCAAAGGGACACATCAATCGAAAATTGATGTTACTGGGGGAATAGGTCTCAAAGCAGCTCGTGGCTCACTAGTAGCATCGCAAGGAATAGAAGTCATCATGGTCAATGGAGGTAAAGCAGAGCGGGTCTTGAATGCAATGCTCGGAAATCCTGTTAGAGGTACCATAGTTACTGATAATCGATGAACTGCGTTGTCTTTTTTCATAGAATTAATAAAAACTCATCAACCTAATATAGAGAACTCTTCATGTAGCGTGCGCGAATCCATTGGATTTGGGGTTCACATGACTGGCTATGGCATTGGAGATGTTGCGAGCGTTGAACTCTCTGATTCGGAGCAGGAACTGCTTGATACAATCGGTGCTGACTCCATTCAATCAAGTTTGATGGCAGAAGCAATCATCTCTGTCAGTGAAACTGATGAAGTGCTTGGACCTATCTCGAAAATTTCAGCACACAAAGACGCTGGTTCCTATCATAGAGCATTCAGTGTTCTACTATTTGATTCAAAAAATCGACTCCTACTGCAGCGAAGAGCAAGTGACAAAGTGACCTTCCCTGGTGTTTGGGCTAATTCATGCTGTTCACACCCGCTTCATTCAGAAAATGAACTCATCGAAAATAATGCACTTGGGGTCAAAAATGCGGCCATTCGAAAATTAGAGCAGGAACTCGGAATTTCTCCAGAAACTCTCTCGACAAATGATTTTCATTTTATCACCAAAATGCGCTACTCAGCACGTATGAATGAGACATGGATTGAAAGGGAAATCGACCACATTCTCGTGGCTCAGGCCGATGTTGAAATCAAGGCAAATCCCAACGAGGTTTCAGAAATTGCTTGGGTATCCTATGAAGAACTTGAAGACTTGTTGCTTGAAGAGGAACCGAAAAATGGCTCTATTGCACCATGGTTTAGATGTATTGCAGCACGAATAATGACTGAAGATTGGTGGGGTGCGATAGGAAATGCTAGTGCATTGGCTGAAATTGCTGATGATAAAATCCATGACATGGGTGATGTAACTCATATGCTCCCTGAAGCGGTAGGTGCTGGACTAAATATCTCAGTTCTTGAAGTCAAACCTCTTGTTGAACAACGTATCATGAGTAGTTTGATGTCGTCCCGGCATGAACGTTTGGCCTCTGCAATGACTCATCTGATACATGGCGGGGGGAAGCGGCTTCGAGCAACTCTACCATGGCTGGTAGGAAAAGCAGTTGGCGATTCACATTCTGGAATGCTCGATGTTGGTGCTGCAATTGAAACAGTTCACAATTTTACACTAGTGCATGATGATATCATGGATGATGATGATATTAGAAGGGGAAGAAATGCAGTTCACATCGAGTTCGACCTACCGACCGCAATCAATGCAGGCGATGCAATGTTGGCAATTGCTTTCGAACGTTTGGTTCAAGCTGAAGGTTTGGAGGCTGAAGATGTGGCTGCCCTAGTCAATCGAATTGCTTGGATGGTACGACGTGTCAGTGAAGGACAGCAAATGGATATAGAATTTGAAGATGAATTGGCTGTTTCAGAGGATGATTATATTGAGATGATTGAGGGGAAGACTGCAGTTATGTTCCTCACATGTGCGGAAATAGGTGCGAGAATGGCTGGTGCAGACCAAGACACGATTGATTGTATGGCTGACTGGGGATTGGCAGTAGGCCTGTGTTTCCAATTGATGGACGATCTCATAGATGTGCTTTCAGATTCGGATGTTCTTGGGAAACCTGCTGGTTCAGATGTGGCTCAAGGAAAGCGTACTTTGATGGTAATTCACGCACTTGCACAACCAGATTCAGATGATAAAACAACGCTTCTTGCTGCACTTGGCAAAGGTGATGAGGCTGATGCTGAAGCGATTGAGGCAGCATTGCAAGCACTAGGGAATTTGGGTTCCATAGAATATGCAAAACAAAGAGCCGTAGAATATCATGCAAAAGCACACGCCTGCCTCGATAGAATTCCTCAGGGCCCTGCCATGAGAGCACTTAGAGAACTTACTGATTTCCAATTGAAGCGTATCAGTTGATGGTGAACTGTTCTCCAACAACCAATTCACCAGATTGTATTACTTTGGCATACCAGCGTGTTGAATGAGGGAATTTTTTCGCCGAAATGCGATTAAATTCGTTGTTCAAAAATGATTCTTTAATTGTCTTGCAAGGAGGAGCATCACCAGTCACCTGCAAAATGACATTTTCAAAATGAAATTGTGTCCCCGCTGAAATTTCTCTCCATGAAACATCTTGGACAAGTAAGTTTTCGCCAACTGAACCAGGGAAAATTGGGTGACCTTCAGAAATAAGTTGCTCAATTGTTTCGCGGCAGAAAATACAAACTGCACGATTTGGACCACCATGATGCTTTGTATCATTCTGCTTATCGCCAACACAACCCTGTTCAAGAACCTGTAATTTTTCTACAGATGGCTTTGGAACGCCGCCTTTTTTAGAGGCAAAAAGGCCCATGATTGAGCCTTGCATTTCCCTCACTCTGCGTAGTAAGATTCTGGGTAAGGTTCTGGTTTTAGACCCTTACGAGTACGAATTTGAGCAACTACTTTGTCAAACAACTGAGGTGGAAGCATTTCGAAACCAAGGTTTTCGGTATTCCAAACTGCACGGCCTTGAGAGGCTGCACGAATATCGTTTGAGAAGCCAAAGGTTTCTGCAATTGGTAGAACACCAACAACAGTAGTCACTTCGCCTTCGGATGGCATATCTTCAATTATTCCTCGACGGTTGGTAACTTCACGAGTAACTTGACCGAGCCAATCATTTGGAACAGAAACGAAAGCCTTCTGCATAGGTTCAAGAAGAACTGTTCGGGCACGCATCATAGCACCCTTGATTCCATTTCTAACTGCAGGAATGGTTTGTGCAGGACCTCGGTGAATTGCGTCTTCGTGGAGTTTTGCATCGACTAGTCGGACAAACATTCCTTGAACTGGCTCATCAGCGATAGGGCCCTTTGAACAAACACCATTGAATGCTTCAATAATCAATTCACGAGTTTCGTGAAGCCCTTGAATACCCTTTGTATCGTTAACCAATACATTTGTACCATTGATTGCGTAAATCTTGCGCATCAAATCTTTGTCCATGCCAAGTTCACCGAATTTACGTCCAGTTTCCTTTGCATCATTCGGACGGATTGTTCCCGAACCAAGGTCACCAGCACGCAAAGCTGCAACAACTTCAGGTGAGAGGGCCTCGATTTCAAAGAAGAAACGGTTGTGGCGATTGGGAGATTTTCCTTCAAAAGAATTTCCACGGTTGCTACCTTGAATACCTTCACGGTAGACCACGATAGGTGGGCTTACACTGACTTTGATATTCTGTTCTTCTTCGATTCTGTAAACTGTGATCTCCAAGTGAAGTTCACCCATTCCAGCAAGCAATGCTTCACCGGTTTCTTGATTTGTAGTGACTTGTAATGAAGCATCAGCCTTTGCAAGAGAGCGAAGTGCATCAATGAACTTTGGTAGGTCCTTCATGCTCTTTGGCTCAACAGCCACAGTAACAACAGGGTCAGAATAGTGTCGTATTGCTTCGAAAGGAGTGAAGTCTTTGTCACGAGACAACGTTACACCAGCAGCCGCAGAGCGAATACCAGTAAGTGCTGCAATATTTCCTGCAACAACCTTTGGAACAGTGATACGGTCTCCACCGACCATCATACTCACTTGCTGAACACGTTCTGCTTTTGCAGCACCGATAGCATATACAGATTCACCTTGTGAAATAGCACCAGAATAGATTCGGCCAACAGCAACTTCTCCAGCGTGAGGGTCCATCCAAATCTTGGTAATCATCATTGCCAATTCTGCTTCAGGGTCACAACTAACCATTGCCTTTCCAATTTCTGAATCAAGGTCACCGGTCCAAATATTAGGGATACGGTAAGGTTGAGCCTCAACTGGACCTGGTAGTTTGGAAACAGCCATATCCAAGAGAACTTCGTGGACTGGTGCCTTAGTTGCCAAAGTTTTCTGGTCTTCGTTGTTACAGTATTCAAAAATTTGAGTCATAGAGACACCAGATTTCTGCATATATGGAATGGTGATTCCCCAGTTATGGTATGCACTACCGAATGCGACAGTTCCATCCATAACACTAACTTGCCAGCTCTTCTTAAATTCTTCAGGAGCAAATTGTGCGATGAGGCGGTTAACCTTCTTGATGGTTTCAGTAAATCTAGCCATCATGTCTTCAGGAGTAACTTGCAATTCGTTTATTAGACGGTCAACCTTGTTAATGAAAAGAACAGGCTTCACCTTTTCTTTGAGTGCTTGGCGAACGACTGTTTCAGTTTGAGGCATTGGCCCTTCAACAGCACAAGCAAGAATGAAACATCCGTCAACAGCACGCATTGCACGTGTAACGTCTCCACCAAAGTCAACGTGACCAGGTGTATCAATGAGGTTGATTAGATAGTCTGTTCCATCGACTCCGTGAACCATCGATGCAGATGCTGCGTTAATTGTAATTCCACGTGCGGATTCTTGTTCATCAAAATCTAGAACACGGGCTGAACCTGCAAGATCACTAGACATCATCCCTGCACCTGCAATGAGGTTGTCAGAAAGGGTTGTTTTTCCGTGGTCAATATGCGCAGCAATACATAAATTCCGAATTTGAGGTAAAATATGCATTACTTCTGTTGCTTTGTTAATGTTGTCTTCCTTTCGGCCCATGGAATCACCAATGACTTCTCGTCAAACTCGGCCACCGGAAAGGGGTTCTTAAGTGACTCGCAACGAAGATACGATACATAGCGACAGTAATCGAAACAAGGCGTTCGCAAACAACAGAATAGTTCGGGTTAAATCGCACACTTTTTGCTCAACGAGCAGAGGAGGCGATACGCTCTAATTCTTCCTTCTTAGCTACAGCAAAAGAAGTTGCATCATCAGATGCAGCCTTAGAAAGTTCATTGATAATACAGTTGGTCAATGTTCGCTTGGACTTGTGAGTCCCTTGTTGAGCACCCTTTGCAAGGTTGCGCAGAGCGACATCAAGACGTCGTGAAGGTGAGGAGTCGACTGCTTTTGGTTGAGAAACAGCACCAAATTTAATTCGAGTGATTTCTTCCATTGGCGCACCGTTACAAATGGCATTGACAAATATTTGTAATGGGTTTTCACCAGTTTTCTCAGCAATAGCATCTAGAGCGGCTTCAAAAGCCTTCATTGCACCTTGTTTCTTACCTGTGTAAGGTCCAGTGCGCATGAGTTTGTTGATATATCGTTCAACGACAGATAACTTTGCTTTTCCAAACCAAGCATTTGCGTGTCGTCCGCCGGTATGCGGGACACCCACGGTTGTGAGATTGATGTAAGGAGCAAGTCCAGGATCTTTGCAAGTAATAGAAGATGCATCCCACTTTCCAAAGACAAGTGTTCCAATCCCAGCAATAGGACGAACGTCTTCGACAACGACTTCTTCTTGTTCTTCTTCAGCTACCATTTCTGATTCGGACATATTCTACACCTCAGCGGATTGGTTTCTCTTTTCGGCCACGGACCATTTCATTCAATGAAACTCCGTTTACTTGAATGACCTTGTATCGGACACCAGGAATATCTCCGTATGAACGACCCATGCGTCCACCGATACCTTCGACCATCACTTCATCGTGTTCATCGATAAAGTTAATTGCACCATCACCTGGAGCGAAAGCAGTGAGTTTGTTACCATTTTTGATGAGGGAGATTTTTACAGCCTTACGAATTCCAGAGTTAGGTTGTTTTGCCTCAATACCGACCTTTTCTATGACGATACCCTTGGCTTGAGTGGACCCTGCGAGGGGGTCGTGCTTTGCCCGTGATTTGAGCATTCGCTTCTTATATCGACGGTCTGACCAGCGAAACTTTTGACGGTCCTTGGCCATTTTAGCACCTGCGAAGAGTCCTCTACCCATCATAATCACCGCATTGAAGCACTCTGCCGACTTGAATCCCCTATTTAAAAAGACCCTCAAAGCCCGTGTAGATGAGTTAAAGAATTTAATTTCTTTGAAGTAGAAATTGTAGTTCCATAACTGCTAATTGAGGCGGAATTCAAACAATTGCTGAGTGCGACTTAAACAAGGTTCAAGCGATGAGCCCGTGTCGCAAAGATATGGCCTTTCGCGACCACCTCGGTGCAGCCACCGAAGAATCGAACCCAACGAGCCTTATCCATGGTATGTGGGAGCACTCGCGTGAAAGTCAACATGACCTGACAATATTCACAGATATTCCAGAAAGCCCAGGTCATAGGGCGGCCATAAATATCCTCACACGTGAACGTCTTTGTGAGGCAATCGGTATATCTCCGGAGGAATATATTGATACTTTAGGGTGGGCAATGGAGAATCCAAGTGAACCAGTAATTGTCGATGCCTCTGAGGCTGAATGTTTCGATAACATGCAAGATTCCGTCGATATTACCCTACTTCCATTTCCACATCATTGGCCACAAGATCGTGGTCGATACTCTTCAGCAAGCGTAATTATCGCAGAAGATAGTGGAATTCGTAACATGTCATTCCACCGGCAATTTGTTCGTGACTCAAACCATTTGGTTGTTCGATTGGTTCCAAGGCACTTACGAACGATGACCATGAATGCTAGAAAAGAAGGACGGGAAGTAGATATCGCCATTGTCAATGCACCTGACCCCGTGGTTCTCCTTGCAGCAGCAATGTCATTTGACCAGAACATCGATGAATTGACAATAGCCGCAGCACTCCATGAAAAATTGTATGACAAGCCCCTCCGTTTAACTCGCATGCCAAACGGTGTACTTGCTCCAGCAGATTCAGAATATGTTCTTTGGGGCCGGATTACAAATGAAGACGATGATGAAGGGCCATACGTCGATATCACCGGAACAGTAGATGATGTCCGTCAAGAGCCCGTCATTGAAATCGATGGAGTAATTCATCGAGATGAACCAATTTTCCATGCACTTATTCCAGGTGAGGCTGAACACAAGACCTTGATGGGTCTCCCCCGTGCGCCAACAATTAAATCTGCAGTCAATGAAGTATGTGAATGTATAGATGTTCACATGACTGAAGGAGGTTGTGGGTGGCTAGCAGCAGTTATCAAAATTCGAAAAACAAAACCAGAAGACCCACGAAATGCAATCGAGGCTGCTCTGGCTGGTCATAAAAGTATGAAGATGGTCACGATAGTGGATGAAGATATCGATATTGGTGACCCTGTGCGAGTTGAATGGGCTATGGTGACTCGTTGGCAACCCGACACAGATACAATCATTCTTTCAAATCAAAAAGGAAGTTCACTAGACCCATCTAGAGACTCTGATGGACTCACGGCAAAAGTTGGTTTTGATGCAACTTTGCCTTGGGGTGTGGACCATGATGGATTTATGTCTGTTCAATGAACATGGCAGCGAAGATATTGAATGAAGAGAGATGGTGTGCGAGTCATGGTTGGGGAAAGTGCAGACCTTTTGCAACATCCTCGGCGTAATTTGGGGAACCGATACCGGACACAGGCCCAAAAATTTGTTCGTCTTGCCTCAAAAGACCCTGAACGCTTCGACGAAAATATGGCCTGGGCTGAACAAAATGCTCGGCAAGCGTTATTGCATGATTTCACCGATGAAAGAAATTGGAGGTGTTTGGCTGATATCAAAATTGTCGTACAAGACGGATTGGGGTTGTGTGCTGTTATAGAAGATGTATTCATTGTCTTGGGGCGCGATGCTGAGCAAGTTGACCAATTGAAGGAAATAGACTTTCTATTGGTGGGTCTTGAACTTCTAGAGGCTGCATTTACGCGTGACCCCCTCGACCCTGATATGTGGTGGGCGACATTCATGGAGGCTGAATCACTTGAAGCCGAATTAGAAGATTTCGCTCAAAGATGTCGCCGATTAGATTTTAGCGACCAGAGAGCCAATATTGTCTATGGACGACGGCTCGAAAGAATTCGTGTGGGTGGTCATGAAGAACTATTCATCGAACTTGCACGTCACCTCTTGGCTCATCGCCCAAATAATCACGAACTATGGATGGAATTGGGACGATTGTATGAACGACGAGAGCAAATGGATGAGGCTTGGTCGTGTTATGACCATGTGCAACAATTGCAACCACATCAAACAGTTAAAGATTCTTTCTTACAACGTATTACTGGGCGTATGATGGGAGAAGAAGCAAAACCTTGGACTGCTCCAAGTATCGAAAAGCGTTCTCAATTTTTGGAACAGATGTTGCAATTATCACAACGAATTTCCACTTTGGATAAAGCGCCAGAGGAGGTTATTACTATCGAAGAAGAGGTTGTTTCAATTCATCCTGATTTGACTCGATTACAATCGCTAATGGATGCTGGGGATGCATCAGAAGCATTTTTCTTGGCTAGAAGGCTTGTTTCTCAAGGAGAAGAATGGGCGGAAGAATGGGTTTCAAAAGCAAAGGATTGTTTCTGAGGGGGCGTGAAATGTCGAGCAATAACCCCGTGTTCGTATTAGCTTGGGTTACCACGAGGAAAAGTTGTGAGCAATCATTGGGGCATGGAGGAGAAGTTCTTTTCGTCGAACATCCCGTTCGTGGATGGGAAATTCCCGGAGGCCACCTCGAAAGTGGTGAATCACCAGAACAAGCATTACTACGAGAGTTGAATGAAGAAACTGGCCTTGAAGGCGTGATTGAAAAATGGAACATGAATTACTATCCTAAAGGATGGGTTGCGCATGTAATTGTAGAGTCTACAAATCGACAGATTTGGAATGTTTCTGACGACAAAGTTCAGAGGGTAAAATGGTGGGATACAATACCACCACTCAAACAATGGACTCATGAAGAATTTACAGATTTGTCCGAATGGTGTTCTAATCTATAGATTAAATCATTGTAAGTGTAGCGAGACGAACATTCCAAATCGATTTGGATTCTTCATCATCAATACAATTTACGATTATTGCTACGAGCATCGAATCTTCGACTCCATCCGGATTTTGAAGTAGTGAATCAAAATATTCCATTTTACCGAGGCGATGTGCTATGCTCACCATCGCTCTTAGATCTGGGCGGTCGCTTCCCGAATAATCTTCAGGAAGATGTGAATGGCACCAGTCAAAGACATCATCGATATCCTGAGGGTGAACAATTAATTCACGCAATTCTTCGCCTGCATCTCTTGGCTGGACATTTTCAACTTGAACATGCATTTTTTCTGCAGCATCATCAATAGCCTCACTTGCAAAATCCAAAAACAAAGCACCTCCTTCGATGGCCATTCCGATTTGATTGGCCTTGATTGCAAAGGCATGGGCATTCCAAGCATGCCTCACTGAGTCAAAATTATGGCCTAGTGAAGCACATATTCTACTTGCTCCCAATCGTGAAAGCGCAACGGTTTCATCAGCATGGTTTCCATTGCGAGAAATTTCCGAATAGACGGTTAACGCCATAATTGGCTCGCCACAAGCTGTATGCAAAGCAGCCTTGTTAATCAATGAAAGATCATGGTCTCGGCTGGCAGGTGATACTGATTTTAATCTCGTCTCAGCCCATGTCAAATCCTCTTTTGCCTCCTCAACCTCACCAATTTCATACTTCGCAAGACCTAGTTCCATACGCAGACGCCCTTCAAGCGCCAAATCACGAGTGTCCGGGTGGCGGGCGATTTCGAGTGCTTCTTCTATTGCATTATGGAGCCGTGTATCTCCTAGCATTCGACGGCGAACTAATGAGAGAGTAGCCTGTGCAGCAGGCGATAGCAACGTTTCGATTATTGCGAGTAATTCGGCAGCATCAAGATACAATGCGGCTTCTGCGAGAGGTAGCCAAGTCTCCCAGTTCATCTCATTTTTCCAACTAGTCAAAGTTTCTACATCAACAGGTCCTTGTTCACGCCAGCGTGAAATGAAATATCCTGGCGCATGAGGTAAATCTATGCTTGACATTATTCCCCGCTCCTTTTTATTAGTGCAACTTGAGTGATAAATGATGATTCGGCTGCTATACGGTCGGTTTTACCACTCCATCCTGCTGCACCGTCATGACCGCCGCCTTCACCGCCAATTTGTTCTGCCACACTTGCCATCAGTTCACCAAGATGAATGCCCTTGAGGGTTGTGTGTCTTGAGGCACGTGCGGTTAATCTTGTTTCACCATCACGGAATCGACTCACCAAGGCGATCTCTGCTCCAGTTCCGATGAGTAGGCTGGCCAACCGTCCTTCTAGTGTTCCTGAATGGGTGTAGACAATGTTCCATTCACCAGATTCGACAGAGGTTGCACGTTCTAATCCACGCAAGAGACTTCCTCGTTCGCTGGGAGTGGTCGTCTGCGTTTCGACAAATTCAACGAAAGATGCGTAATCTAAATCATCACCAGTTAGCAAATCCACTGCTGTTTGAAATGCGCCAATATCAGCATGGCGAAACCGTCCGGTATCGGTCAATAAACCGGCCAAAAGCATCTTTCGAACGACAAGAGAACGGGATTGTGGAGAATATTTTGTTAGATAAGAATCGACAATTTGCGTCGTCGCTCGAACATCCCATTGAAGGAGTAGGTCATTATTTCCTAATTCCCAATCACAGGTTGAATGATGGTCAAGAACACATACTGGTACATCTTTTGGCAGTGATATTCCAACTTGACCGGGGGCTGCAGCATCGACGATAACAATGCCTCCAAGTGTTTGGGGCCAAACGGTTTGATGCTCAGATAATTTCCTGAAAGGGGCTTGAAGTGTTTCGACCATTCTTTTAGCCGTACGGCCTAAATGCAGTCCACAGGCCATTAAGTTAGGATGTGCCGAAGAGAGAGCTACAGCAGAACCAATGGTATCCATATCGCCATTTTTGCCAGTAATAATTGGAACTGCACCATTTGAACATGCCTCTGTTAACCAATCATGAAATGACGCGAGGTCATTCGAATGGTCATTCGAAATCATGCGTTTTCAGTCCCCGCAAGCATTTCTTTCAATTGATTATATGTTGCAAGTAGTTCAGCCTCACGTTCAGTGAAGCGTCCGAGGTGCTCATTTAGAGCACTCAATGTTTCTTCTAATTCTTTGAGAAGAGTTGGACGGTCAGATACTTCGACCATTACACCACCCATCTGTTGATGCAATGAGAGTTCCTTTGGCTGATTTTTTACTGCTTCGATGGTAGTTTCCAACTCAAGAACTTGAGCACGAAGGTTGGCGAGTTGTTGTCGTGCAGATTGTACTTCATTGAAGACGACTTGGAGTTGCTCGATGTTGTCC
Source organism: Methanobacteriota archaeon (assembly GCA_018662825.1). Classification (GTDB taxonomy): domain Archaea; phylum Thermoplasmatota; class Poseidoniia; order Poseidoniales; family Poseidoniaceae; genus MGIIa-L1. Next base: position 20,778 of record JABJFI010000070.1, read on the forward strand.
ATGTTCTCACCTGTTGTTCTCATTCGGTTTTGGTTGATGAACCCTCGGACTTGTCAACAAGCGATGTCAGAAGAGAATCTACTGCTATCACGCCTCGCATTCGAGTATTCCACATCGCCCGCAAATCTTTGGCCTTGTGCTCATTTAATTGAAATGTGAAACTCTCGTTATTCGATGACCAAACAATATCCTCATCGGTAGTTAGGGAATCGCCAAGAGCCTTGGTATCGGCCAAAGTATGTGATTGAACAGATAACTTGAGCAACCATGGTTTTGGCATGTCAAGCACTCCTCGGAGTGCATTCACTCTTCTTCAGATATTTCGCCAGCAGCAAGAGCACGCTCGTAATCAAGGGCGGCCTGTTGTGCGATGAATGCCATATCGGCAGTCGTTGCGCCTTCCACTGAACGTCGTAGAATACGACTGTTAGTGTCAGATGCTCGTGTGAATGGTTCCCAAGCGCCGCCAGCAAATGTGTGCTTGCACTTTCCGCAAGCCCAGATTCCGACTGAAACACGGCCGACTTTGCGATATTGGCAAACCGGACAGGTATATTTTGCTGTCTTTTTGGCCAATGCTGAGCCTGCGTTTCGTCGTACGGACACACCGTACCTTGCTCCAAATCGTGCTGTTGCACCTGCTTTCTGTGTTCGCTTTGCCAATCAGTTCCCCTCCTGGTTTGCCACGAGTTTTCGAAGTTCGGCGCATCGGAGATGTGCCACATCGAATATCTCTGCAAATTCCGCCGGCGTGAACACACCTCTTAACCCCTTTTGTAGAGAATGGAGGTGACCCTCGTCTCCAAGAGTGATGTGAATGCGCTCATCGCCACCGAGTTCTTCCTCTTCTGATGGGTCGTAAACATAGCGTCCACCAACTCGAGTGAATGATGCCATAATCGGGGTACCCTTCACCTTCAAAGTATAATCTTCACCAACGTCAAAACGTTCAGCGGGAACAACGGCAGTGCGTAATGCAGCAATAGCTGCAAGACCACAAGCATCGAAAACATTACCGCCATCTGAAAGAACATGAATATCTATCATCACTCCCCAGACTTTTTCACCGGGCACAATGCACAAACTTTCCATGTCAATGCAACCGGATTCGCGAATTCCTCGGTCAACAACTCGACCAAGTTCAATGGATTGCGGTGAAGGAGGTCCAGGCTCATATTTTCGATGAGCAACTGGTCGCAATTCAGCCCCACACATTAGAGAGCCTTGTGCTGGGCGATCAGGCCAAGGTGTACGAAGTTCAAATTTGACACCTGCATAAACGATTGTTTTACCCATGACCACTTTAGCAGAACCCTCTGCATTGTAGAGGCAATTGATTTCCAAATCAACTTCACGGCCATCCCATTGTCCTCGGCCATCGAGTCGCATATCATCTTCAGCGAGGCGAGCGAGTTCTTGGCGAAGAAGCGTAGGTACGAGTTCGACCATCAGTTCTCACCTCCTTCGTATCGGCGCTTGAGAGCATCAACCATAATTTCATGGATTTCTGCTGCTGCTTTGAAATTGTATTCCATTGCAAGATTGTATTCATCGGGTGAAAGGTCGCCATCCATTTGCAGGAAAGCGATTTCACCAGTATTTGGAAGAATACCTACAGGTAAATCTGCTTGACCATAGTTGTCTTCAGCTTTATCGAGGTCGAGAACAACGGTGTCTTCGACTTTACCAGATGCAACTCCAACAATGAGGTCACGCATAGGGATTCCTGCATCGGCAAGAGCAACTGCTGCAGCAGTAATACCTGCACAGCGTGTTCCTGCTTCGGCAGCGAGAATCTCAATTTCCACTCGGATTTTCGAGCGTGGATAACGTTCGACGAGAACAACTGATTCAAGTGCTTCAGCAGTCACCTTTGAAATTTCGCGAGAACGACGATTGAAACCTGGACGAATCCGGTCACTGGTCGAGAACGGTGCCATGTTGTAACGAACATCGATAACAGCTCGGTCTTGGCGTTGAATCTTTCGAGGGTGTGCTTCCATAGGACCATACACAGCAGCAACTGCAACATTCAATCCATGCGTAACCATAGCCGAACCATCAGCAGCAGGTAATATTCCTGCTTCGATAGAAACTGGTCGCATTTCGTCAAGCTTGCGCCCGTCCAGTCTTAGACCGTCGTCGCGTAATAATTGTACATCACCGTATCCGCCCATTAAGCATCACCATTTTTTGGAGCATTATTTTCAAGAGCAGAAAGTTCTGCTTCGAATGTTTTTTTGTGTCCAGAAGTGTGAACCAAATCGATGGCTTGGCGAGCCCAAGCCATTCCTTCTGCATCACCATCAACCCAAACTCTACCGTTTTCTCCAACGATTATGCGGCAATCACATGCCTCACGTAGACGCTGAATCGTAGCGTTACCTTCGCCACGAAGGCGGTCGATATGCGTGATTGGGATTGAGTGGATTGAGCCCTGATTGAGGCGGCGGAGGCCAACACCTTTCATAGTGAGGACAACATTGTGGCATTCATCGACTTCTTGAACACGAGCCAAGACAACATCTCCGATACCCATGTGCTGTCTTGCAGCACCGAATTCGACTTTCCAAGGAGCCAATGACATAGGTAAAAGACCTTGGAATGGGCCGTTGACATTCATGAACCAAAGGTTATTGCGAACTTCAGCCACAGTAGCGACGATTAAGTCGCCAGAGCGTGGCATGTAAGCGCTGTTAATCGGATCTACTGACACCGTATTATTGAGTTGTTTTACCCACCCGAGACGGGTGGCAATGATTGTATCGTTTTGTGCGAGTGCACCACTTCCTACGCGCATCCCGGCAGATGGCCCAATAGCCATACCCGGGGTCACGAGGCGCAGCTCGGCGCCGTTTTGACCGTTGGACATTTCTTTCTCTCCATTCGGGGCGAATCACCATCCCATGATAAAACCGACCCCTAGCAATTCTAACGAAAAGCGAGACTAAGAGTTACAATTCTTTGAATTCCGTATCCGAAGATTGCCTCATCAATTTGCCAATCATTGTGTCTTTCATGCCTGCAGGAAATTCAACTATGGCCGCCCAAGTTCCATTTTCCAACCATTGTTCTTTTTCTATATGTGGGCGAAGTATTCGGGAGGCTGAGCCATATGCTGCCCCTGGAACACGAATTGCAAGACGTATTGATTCAAATGAAAGAGGGATCATCGGTTTCAAAAGTTCTATTGCATCTTTTACTTGGTCATCCAAACGCTTGAATGGGTCGACAGAATACTTTGATTCATCAAGTGCTAATTCAATTCTAGTTTTAGGATGGGGGCTTTTGGTTTTTGGATCCACAGCCGCCGTATGGATTTCATGAATAATTTGTTGACGCATTTGTTCAACCCTTGCTTTTCTTTGAGAAGTTGTCAGTTGAATACTTCCTTTAGCCAAAATGGTCTTGGTAATTTCTAGAATATCTTGTGTACCAAATGTATTCTCAATCGCTTCCTCGGTCGGACGTTCTCCACCACGAATGTCATGAAATACTTCATCCATTGCGAGAAACTGATTGAGGTCAACTGATTCAGGATTTGCTTTGAAATCCTCAACCAAATTTGGGTCAACCAACAGTTCGTAGCGCTTGCCACCCTTTTCCATACGTGCTAAAACCGAATCGTCTAGACTAACCATCGCATACCCTCAGTTGCTGAGAGGGGAGGCGGCATTTGAACGTGGTTACTCAAATTCAGTCTTCTAGAGGCTTGAGTCGGTCAATTTGTTTGTTGACTTCTGAGCGGTCAAGAACTCGGTATCCATCACCATCGACAACAGTAACTTCAACAGCTTCACGATTGAGTTCAGTATCATTTGCACTGCGGAGTGCTTCAAGTCCGAGTTTCATTGCTGCATTGAGCGTAAGACCATCTTTCCAGTTTGATTCAAAGTATTCAATGACTGTGTTACGACCGCTACCAATTGCTCCTGCATGGTAGGATTGGTAAGCGCCACTTGGGTCGGTTTCATACAGATGGATTCCGTTATCGTCGACACCACCGATAAGCAAAGCGGTTCCAAATGGGCGGGAACCACCGTATTGAGTGAATGACTGCTTGAAATCGCAGAGTTTCTTGACAAGTACATCGACAGGAACTTTCGCCGCATATGTGATACGATTCACTTGAGCATCAACTCGTGCTCGAGCAACCAATTGACGAGCATCGGCAACTAATCCTGAAGTTGCAATCCCAATGTGGCCATCGACCTTGAACATTTTTTCAATTGATTCCGGAATGATGAGTCGGCTCACAATGCGCTTGTCGCAGACCAAGACAACTCCATCTCTGAATTTCAATCCAGCAGTAGTAGTTCCACGCTTGACTGATTCTCTTGCATATTCAACTTGGAACAATCGTCCGTCTGGGCTAAATGTCGTAATTCCGTGGTCATATCCTCTTCCGCTTGGCTGCATGTCTTCACTCTCATAGTTCCGTTCAATCGACGCTTTATGAGGATGAGGGTTCACAAGAATGAATCCTCGCACAAAGGCCGAAACATATTGCTGATTTCGCCACCCCATTTGAACCCTCACCCAAACACGCCTCACCCCTAAACTCATCAAACAGACCTTACTAGGGGTGTCATGCGGGTCGCAGTGCTCTCTTCAGGTGGCAAAGATTCCGCTGCCGCTTGGTGGTGGGCTATGTGTAAAGGATGGGATGTTACTCATCTTGTCACCGTACGAATTACAGGTGACGATTCATGGATGTTTCAAGTCCCAGGCACTCATCTTGTAGAACATCAGGCGAAAATTGCTGGCGTCCAATGGGTAGAGGTCCATTCTGAAGGCCAGCAAGAATTAGAAATCACGGACCTCGAAAATGCTTTGTCGCAGTTAGATATCGATGGAGTAGTTAGTGGTGCATTGCGTTCAGATTATCAAAAAAGTAGAATTGAGAGAATGGCAGAAAGGCTTCAAATCCGAAGTTGGACTCCTTTGTGGCATCAAAGTAGTGAAGCACATATGCGTGGATTAATCGACAATGGGTTTGAGGTTTTTATTACTGGAGTTAGTTGTGAAGGATTAGGAAAAGAATGGATTGGCATAACACTCGATTCTTCTTCACTTAAGAAATTGGAAGAACTAGCACAGAAATTTCGCTTCAATGTCGATGGAGAAGGTGGCGAATACGAAACATTGGTCACTGGGGGGCCGCATCTTCCGGGAAATTTACGTATGACCGGTTCGGTTAATTGGGATGGAATTCGAGGGACTTTTGAGATTGAAAGTGTTCATTCAATTGCCTGACGGGCAAGTGCAACACATTCGTCAACAATCTCACCTGAGACACCAATATGGTTTGCAGGTTCAAACATCGCCTCCAATTCTTCTGCAGTAAATGCGGCTGCGATTGCTGGAGTACGGCTACATACATCTATGAGTTCAATGTCTTTGTCAACAGCCTCAAAAGATGCTGCACGCAAAATCTCATGCGCTTCATCACGAGGGATTCCATGATCGACTAAATCAATCATGACTTTTTCTGCCATGACTAAACCCTTCTGTGCGTGGATATTAGCCAAGCATCTGTCAGCATCAACCCACATGTTTTTCAAAACATCTCGTGTTTTTGCCATGACATCTTCACAAAGTGCGGAACCATGAGAAAGCGTGAAACGCTCACTGCTGGAATTTGCCAAATCACGCTCATGCCATAGTAATGCGTTTTCGTAGGTCGGGATAATCATTGCACGGACAATTCGAGCTAGACCACAGGCATTCTCAGATTTAATTGGATTCTTTTTGTGAGCCATTGTAGAGGAACCAACTTGCTTCTCGACATCAAATCCCTCACCGGCTTCACGAAGTTCAGAACGCTGAAGATTACGAACTTCCTGAAGTATTTTCTCACAACTTGCTGCCACATTTGCCAGCCAAGAAACATACTCTATGTATCGGTCACGTCCAACAACCTGAGTTGTGGCTAGAGGAACTCCAAGCCCTAAATGAGTCAAAATCAATCTTTGTAATTCACGAGCGTTTTCTCCTTGCGCAGCACCAGTCCCAACTGCGCCGAGGAATTTTCCGACAGAAATACGAGGTGAGGCTTCATCAAGCCGAACCAATTGACGTCGGAGTTCATCAAGCCAAACTGCTGCCTTCAATCCAAAGGTGATTGGAACTGCTGCTTGACCATGTGTTCGACCAAGCATCACGGTATCACGCTCTCTTTCAGCAACATCAGCACAAACACCAATCAACAAACAGAGTTGTTCTCTCAGGAGAACCATACTGTCTCGAAGTTGTAGTGCAACTGCTGTATCAACAATATCGTTTGAAGTTGCACCCAAATGAATGCACCATCCAGCATCTCCAGCAGCCTCTGCCATTGCCTTGGTAAGGGCCATAATATCATGTCGAGTTTCAGCTTCAATTTCAGAAACCCGTTCCTTAGTCACAGAATCAGGATTCGCAATAGAAGCAATAATGTTGTAATCCTCCTCAGTCACACGACCAAGTTGCATATGAGCCCAAATAAGGGCTCGTTCAACCTCAAGTTGACGTTCGTGTCGTCCAACTTCAGACCAAATTCTTTTGAAATCTTGGCAGCCGTATCGGTAATCAAGTGGGCAGAAGGCCATACTTGTCTCTAAACGCCACGCTTCATCAACATTGCCTTTGAAATCCATGCAGATTTCGAGCCAAAATGATATGTCATGGGACCTTATGCATCATCTAAAACAACTGGCTTCATCACCGAGCGTATGAGAATAATTGCCAAACCCGTGGATAGAACAAATGCAACGCCAACATAAAGTGAAATATTGTACCACATTAGGCCAAATCCAATCAACGAAATATATGAGATGATTTGACAAACTGCTGAAGCCATCTTCAATTTGTCAATTCTCTTAGGGCTTAGTTCACCATCGTGTTCAAGCAAAAAGGTGTAAATCAAAAAGTAAATGCCTTGAAACGGTAAAGTTGCTGCAATAATTGCGAGTGCTATTTCCCGAATAAATTTAGGATTCGTTTCTTGCTCTAGGCCATGGAAGAGCATGAATGCTGTATTGGTTCCAAGAAGTGCAGCCATGATTGTCCACCGCTTATCTTGTGAAGAAGTTCGGCTCTCCACATTTAACTGCTCATCCATGAGCACTTCGCTGTGAACTAAGGGTTTGATGTTTACCGTTCAAAGTAGGCTTGAAAGTCGTATTTGGTGACTTAAATTTTGAGTCCATTTATCAAAAAAAGCCAGAAAGGAGTTTTATCATTACGCCCGTGACTGTTGCAATTATTAGAAGAGCAAAAAGCATGCTCAGCGGACCGTATTGATTTGAATCACGAAAGAGAGTACCGATAATACCGTCCCTACTGATGGCATGTGAAAATGACTCCGCTTCCGCATAGTCTGGTAATGAACGGCGAGGTATACGTTCTCCTTTTCGGACAATCAGGTCGTCGCTCATACCACCGGGTTGTGCAGGTAGGGCATGAATGTTCCTCAACATTACTACGAGGGTAAATATCAATGACAAGTTACTACCACCTCGATATATGGGGAGGGTACTTTTTGATGTTGGAGGTGAAAATATTCACCTTGCAGTGGAAGGAAGTATCGGCGGTACGACCTTAGGATTGCATATGGCGACAGATGTGATTCAGCGTGGTGGCCGAGTACTTTGGGCGTCACCTTTCATGCCAGATAACATTCGCTTCGGTCAATTGTTTTCACACATTTCCCTCGCGCATTCATCTCGTTATCATGCGATGAATTTGGTAGGAGACTTCGACCAAGCGATGGACATATTGATCAATACCTCGAACTCGCTACCGAGCGTAGAACTGGTTGTTTTGGATGATTGGTGTGAATCGTCTGGAAAAATTCCAAGTGATAAAATTGCAGCCGTTAAGCGACTTGCAGAAAATATTGATGACAGGATATGTCTGCTACTGACTAGTAAGGGAAGTGTAGATGCAAGTGGAAACTCAAATGACGCTATCGTAGCTCGTGGGGCAGAATCAATGCGTAAAGCAGGATTTGAAATTTGGCGACTTGAACGTCCGAAGGATGGTCCATTCCGAACGCTGGTTCGTTCCGATGAGAAGATGGATTTGAAGTTAGAAGAAAATGGGTTCTTTGACTAATCTTCGTCATCTTCGCCAAGTAATTCAGCCATTTCGTCCAGTGCTTCGTCATCAGGCTCATCAAAGGCACTAGGGTTTTTTGCGCCCCCTTCGAGTGCATCTTCACCAGCAATTTTTGGGGCTGAATCTTCAAGCATTGCTTTTCGATTTTCACCTGCACGCTTGGCAACAAACCAAGACATTCCGAGGAATAATATTACGAGCGCAATATATGCGATGTTTTTGGTCAGTTCTTCACTTGCCATAACTCCGTCACTCCAACCTATGACTTATTGATTTCCCAAGCATGTGGTAAATTTCACACATCTTCCCATTCAATTGGCCGGGCCAGATGTCGTCGAGAATCCATTGGAGGTTGTACCCATGATGGGAAAGGAGGAATTCGTGGTGTTGTGGTCCATGCATCGTTGGTTCGCTGTTTGCATTTTGGGCAACGGCAACCCTGTTCCTTGCCCATCGATTTCATTCGAGTCGAACAGTTTTCACAAATTGGACGTTTTTGATTAGGATGAGCAGAAATTAGGCGCAATTTTTCAAGATGCAATACGCCAAATTCAGGTGACAAGCCGTTTCCTTCAATGATATCTCCGGGCCTTAGCCAATGTGCAAGTTTCTTGACCGAACCGGACTCTGCAAATGCAAGCCATTTACCACTCTCTGTTGTAATAACGCAATTTCCTCGTGACAAAATATCAACATCTGCCACCGTTGCTTGAATTGACTGGGATAAATGGTCATCAGTGGCTTGGTTTGTAACAAATACCCGCCAACCGACGGCTGATTCGGTCAATTCAGCAGCAAGTAATTGTTTTCCCGCTTCAAATGCTGATTCTTCATCACGTGCACGAAGACCGAATAGGACAGGGCATGGTCCACGTGGAGCAATAAGACCAGTTCCCCTCCGTGGGTCTCGTGAAAGGAAAGTCGAAGGCATTGAATCAACAAGAGTTAGAGTATGGTCACATACTTGACGTGTTTTTTGCCCGTGGCGGTTAGGTTGACGCCAGGCAATTGCTTCCCATGTTATTCGTTGTTGTCTCCAAGCAATGGCTGCTGTGGCTCCGATTCGTCCTTGCCCTCCCCAAGAGTGGTCTGCTTGGGGAACTTGTTCCAATTTTACTTCACTTTGTACTGCTTGAGTGTAAAATGATTCATCGGGCTGATGTGAAGAGAACCAAACCATTCCAGGGTCTGCAGGATATTGCGTTCTATCATCGTGCTCCGATGGTGAAATATTTCCTTTGATGGGGAGAATATGCTGATTCCAATATGTATCTAGATGCTTAAGTAACTCTTGTTCATCATCTACTATCAACTCAACACCAACGGCAGCATTTCCACGTGTTCGATGCTGAGCAAAAGGCCACAGTCGGACTAGTCGTGGAGAAACTACGGTTACAGATGGAGGCAAACTCTCGAGAAGAAGATGGAATGTGTAAGTCGTGCAACCCTCTTTGAGGCTGTCTGTGTCATCCAATCCAAGCCAACCCATGCAATCACCTAACTGGATGGAAGTCATCACCTATATTTTCCGAATTGAGGATGCCCTCCAAAACTGGATAAATTCCGGTAGCATCATTGACTTGGAATAAACGAACGCCTTGAGCCCAACCTGCACCCATATCACTGCCCCGGTCTCCGACCATGCAATCAAATGAATTTGTGGCGGCTGGTTTGTCTCCCCACCAATCAACATGACCATCTTCCAAGGATGACTCAGCGACAGATTCGCCTTCCTTGCATGGCTGTAAACCACGAAGTACTCTTTCTCCAAATCGCAGCATACCGGGCTTCGGCTTTCTACACATGCACCGATCCCTATGACGATGAGGGCAACCGAGAATCATATCGAAATGTGCATCACTGTCTTGCTCAAGAAATACTTGTCTCATGTAGTTATGGATTTGGTGCAAGCGATTTTTATCCCACAGGCCGCGTAAAATTGCTGATTGATTGGTGACTACACAAATTTTGTATCCAGCACGTCGAAGTATTCCAACCGCTTTTGGAGCATTGGCGAGGATTTTGAATTCACTCGGATGGTTGATGTATTCTGGGCTTCCAAGGTTTAGTACACCATCACGGTCAAGAAACGCAATACCGCCATGTTGCGGTGCAGAAGCTGGCAGAGGGGTGGGAGTATACTGTACAACAAACCCTCGCATGGTTATCCCAAACGGTCGAAGGTGTAGTGATTTTGGTCGAATGAACAAGAGTCTTAAAATGGAATAATCATGTGGAATGAAATATGCTGTTCAGTGCGGAGGTGGCTTCATTGATGGGAGCCATTGGGCTACTCTCCCTTGCAGTATCTTGGCACCGGAGAAAGAAAGGTGGAATTCGTCTAGCCCAATTTGGCTGGGTTTTAGTTGGATTGACTTTCTTTAATGATGCTTCAAAGTACCTTTCTCATGATGACCTAGTGCTTACTGTATTCTCTATTGCAACATTGCCGATGGCTATTGGAATGGCGTTTTGGGAACAACGGGTAACTGACCCTAAGACCGAGCGTTCATTGATTTGGGCTCGAGGAGCCGTGGCCTATGCAGGAGGGCCGTATTTGCTCATCGCACACATCCCTTGGCTCAATGTTCTTGCCATTTGGTTTGTCGCTAGTCAAGCGGCTTTGTTTCTGCGATTCTCAGGTTCAGGAGACTTGGTACTTGGGGAAACTACAGTCAACACGGTAAATGGTGAAGTAGCATGGAGTGCTTGGGATGGTAATCGATGGTTTATGGGAGACTTTGTAGGAGAATATCCATTTCAGACCGAACTACTCCTTAGTGATGGCACTGCTATTGGTATAAATTTTGTTTTGGCATGCACGGCTCTGCAATCGATGGTGATTTTCATTGGTGCCATTTCCGTTCTTGACATTGATTGGAAGCGAAGATGTCGTGCACTTATTCTAACCATACCGGTGATTCACATTCTCAACCTTTTCCGTAATGCTGGATTGATTTGGATGCATATGACCTATACTGAATGGTCATATCTTGGAATGTCGGTCTTCGAGTTTGGTCATGCTTATGCAGCAAGAGTTGTCTCCTTGGTGGCAATGTTTCTCATGGCCCTCATTATGTTTGACATTCTACCAGAGTTACATCGGCATATAGTTAGGCTCTTACGACCCTTTGGACTATTACAGCCGAAGGCCAAAAGTAAAACTTAGCGTTGTTGAGACCACGGTTGTGTTGCGTCAGTTCGTGTCCATTTCACGCCACTGCCGCCAGGGAATTCAATTACTTCTTGGCCATTGAGTTCAATCATTCCCATCAATTCTGTTGGAGGTGCTTGCAATTCTGACTCTTGTAAAAGGTCACTGACTTCATCAAAGACTGGTGATGAATCAACTGGTTTTGAGCCATACTCTTCAAATGGATTTTGCTGCTTTGAAGTCTCGAGAGAAGTATTCAATTGCTCAATAGAAGGCAAATTTTTGTCCTCTCTTTGAAGCATTCGCTCGTCAAAATCAGTTGAAGGGCTCGAAGAATTCCAATCACCAGAGGAATTACCACCGCCGCCACCTCTTAAGAAAAAGACGAGTGCACCGATTAGCATGACTAGGAGCAGTCCACCTGCGGAATAGAGCATGTCATTGGCAACCCCAGGGGCAATGTCTGCATTGTCTCCCACTCCATCGCCATCCGAATCCTTTGTTTCATCCGGGTCATCAGGGAATGCATCTTCATCGTCAGGTACTCCATCTTTGTCTGCATCAAAAGCATCGAAACTCGTTTCACAAATCAATGAGGCGATTTCTATTTCATCATAATTGAGTTGCTCATCTCCATTGCTATCCATTGAACTAAATTGGTATGTATTTGAGAACGATTGTGTTGAAAATATCTCAAGAGATACACTGTTGGACTGCTCCAATTGTTCAAACGTTGACCATAATTCATTGCTGCATGAACATGTCTCTTGACTAATTTCTCGGAATTCTAACTCTCCATCACCATTAAGGTCGATTTCAGAAAACGAAATGTCTTCACCCTCAGTTGACATGTCAAATTCTCGTTCAGAAACAACACCATCTTTGTCTGAATCGGTATTTACCAAAATCTCTTTTGCAATATCTTGGCAAGTAGTATCCACAACGGGGTCCGTGGGCTCATCAGGTTGAATTGGCGGCAACTGTGAATATTCCCACTTCGCAACAAGCGTAACATCAGAAAAAGACTCGACGGCAACTAGAGTGATGTCAAAACGACCATTTGCCGGCATTTGGACATAGAGTGTTTGGCTAGTACCTTCGCCCTTTGATTCAACATTTATTGTTTCAGTTGTGAATTCAATATCAGGTATTTGACGGCCACCAGGACCTCCACCTTCCTCCCAATCATCACCCCAATTGAAAGAAACTTGCTCGCCTTCTCCTTCAATAGACAACTGTCCTTCGCCACCAAAAGTGGTAATCGAAAGGTATTCACCGGGGTTTTCTAAGTTTACATAAAAGAACAATTCTTCACCCTGAGGTGCTTCAATTCCCGAAATTTCTTCACCATTGAATAGTTCAATTGGCGTTCCATCGTAACTCCAAACATAGCGGTCTTCAAACGATGCTGTAATCATGACATTCGCAAAGATCTCATCCGTATACACAAGAATATACCACATGCCCGGAGTCGGGTCATTGAAACCAATCATATCTCCAGCACCTGGACTACCGGAAAGGTGGTCAAAGTTTGCAGCGTCGGGTGCTTCCAAATATTTTAGGAAAAGAGTTGCTTCGCCATATCCTTCGGTAAGGTCTACTTCAAGACGTTCGGTGCCCGTTGGTACATCGATTTTGAAATATTGTAGAAGGCCATCATAGCCGCTGAGTGGACCATAAGCAATTCCAGGCGAGAGTTCTATCGCATCCTCAGGAGCAATGTTTTCGGGTGCATAAGCAAAACTAGATTTGATGGTAAAGTCAAGTGAACGCTGATAGGTATATGCTGTGGCATAATACAATCCAGGTTCAACGTCATACAGCGTCGCCGCTTCTTCATTACCCTGCATATTACTCCAAACCATCTTGGAGTCGGTCGAAGCTTTTTCATCCTCGCCCCAAACTGGGTCAACAATGATATTATCAAACATATTAAATGGGTCAGGGACAGTACCCCATGAAAGTCCAAGATTTATGTTTCCTGTTCCACCGTATGTTTCTACAGTTAAACTTGCAAGTGGTTCTGTAACATTGACATAATAATACAGAACTCGGTCTTCAGAAGAGGCTTGTCGTCCGACATCAATACTTTGACCAGTCACAGGTATGCCATTCAATAATTCTGTCATCTCATTCAATGCTGGTGGAGGGTCGGCAACAACCCATGTTAGTGTCAGAGTCAAGTCTTCAATGTCTTCACTAGGGATGATGACTATCCACCAAGTTCCTGCATTTGGCCAACTCCAATCTTCCCACAAGAAACTGTATTCAGCATGGAAATGTTCCTCATGCTCCCAAGAACTTGGAATATATCCATGAGACATATAGACATCAACTGTAACTGGTTCTTTTTCGAAATCACCCCATGAGAACATGCTAAAATACATATCTTTGGTCATTTCATCGATATCTCCATAGAACAATAGGTGGTCGCCGGCTTGTGCAGAATCAATCGTTAAGGCTTGGTTATTTATCAATTCGACGGCTTGGGCTACAATGGTTCCATCTGGCATAACCCAATCAGCACCAACAATTGTACCATTTCGGCCACTTTGGTCCTGAGTTATCGACCCTTCACCTTCTGGGAAAGTCCATTCTGAAATCAAATCAAAAGCCGCATCTGGCAACTGGCTTGCCTCCCAAATTGAAATATTATCTATCATTCCTGTGAAGTAATTACATTCGCATCCAGCACCCATACGACCAATATAGAATTCATCACATTCCTCACCGGTTGTGTAGCAATCATTAGAACCGAAATCTCCGATTGGAATATTTGCGTCTTCGGCAGAAATTAAACCCGCAGATTCACCATTGATGAAAAATTCTCCACCGATTCCGTTGGTTAATGAAACTGCGACATGAGACCAAGAATCAACAGGTACACTCATGTTTGAAACCGGATGCTTGGATATACTATATTCCGATGAATATGAAAGATTACCATTGTTGAGATACATACCCCAGCCATAATCACCTTTCATCATAATAAATTGTAATCCTTCATTGGTGAATGGATAAATCCATGCTTCAAGAAGTACTTCTCCTGAATTTGAGAAATTAAATTCGGCATCGTGTTCGACAACTATGTGGTCGCCTTCACCGTCGAACCTGATGGTAAAGTCTGCACCCTCTCCAACCTCGACAACACCATAGACAGGGAAATATTGAGGGTCATTCTCTAAGTCATTCCAAGTTGCTGGCAGGATATTCCCCATGTTAGTACCAGCAATGTGGACATAATCTTCCTCTCCACCTTGCGATGGTTGACTGTCTCCCCAGTTATTGTAGTAGAAAGGAGTTCCATCTTGCCACTTGTAAAATCCATCTTCATCGTGATCTGATAAACCAGTCCATAGATGGCGTGATTGATTTTCAAAGGAGGAAAATGTTTCGAACACCCATTGATTTTCAGTAGCATCATTAATGGTGGTGAGGAACCCATCCAAACCACGTGCAGCATTCGCAGCATCTTCCCAAGAACTTGCACTTAGAAGATAGTATGTATTATTATTTGAGGGATTAACAGCAGTATCAAGAATTTCAATACCTGTTGAATTTTCTGCTTCCACTGTTGAGAATAAAGGAGAAAATGTACTAAAAAGAAATAGTGATAGGACCATAACAGTCTGTGCTTTCATAAATGTTCCTTATTTCATTAACTTATCAATGAATTGGTATATCGATTATACATATATCGAACCACATTTAATCAATGCCACTGAAAAAATTCATTTGAGGCGTTTTCCACCGATTCTCAAATCGGTATGCAGGGGCATTTGATGTTCCCAAGCAAACTCCTTTACAATTCGCCATGCCTTTTCTGAACCTTCGTAATCCTTGATATCAATGATGTTGTTACGGGTGTTGGCCTTAAAGGCTGCAATAGGTTCAGCATTCTTGAACACAAGATAAGCAGAACCAAAGCCAAATCGTTCTTTCAAAATATCGGAGAAATATGGTGCGATTGGGTCGCTAGGAGGAAGGACAAAGTCACGTATTGGAGGGATTTCTCGTGCTTCTTCAAGCAGATTCTTTCGGCCCCAGCACACTTGGTCCAAATCTTCGATAAGGAAACCTTTGACCAAAGTTTCATCCTCTTCAAATGAGGTGAGAACTGATTTTATTTCTTCAGGTTTGAACGGTGTTCCTGCCAATCGAAGAATTTGCTTGAGAGTTATTACAGGATATTCTTTTACCAAATTTCTCAAGTATTCACGTCGCAATTCGACTCTATCGACATCTTTGACAAGTTTTACTGTTCTAAAACCGCCTCTAAAATCTTGAACTATATGACCGGTGCGAATCAAAGGTTGAATCAATTTTCTAAATTCAGATTGCGTCAATGCGTGTCTTTCTTTGAACAAATTTGGGTCGGAATTGGAACTGAAAAACTCGATAATATCCCAAAGCTCATCCTCTGGAGGTTCCCCTCTAATGGCAAGTAAGTTCTGGAAATGTTCGTAAGTCGACCATACTTGATGGCCCCGAAGATTCACGCCTTGATGCAAACGGTTGGCACTCGCCATACTCTTCAAATCAACTCGATACAATTCACATCGGCCACGCAATGCAAAGTCATCACGGATTTCATCAACTTTCTTGACTGCTGCACTCTCGTGTTCTAGGCGAGTTTTTTGATGCAAATGATGTTGGTAGAAGAGCGCACGTTCAGCAATTTCTCTGGGTTGAGGGTCAACGACACCCCCTCTAATCATTCTCTCCCCTGCCATTTTGAATCCAATTGATTCAAGTGCCAAACGGGTTTTTTCATCCAAATTTGCCACAGGTTCACTGTTAAAATTCGACATTACTGCGACATCGACTAATTGATCAGCATGGTTTTCAAGAAGCAATTCGAATGCAGAGCAGAATTCATCGAGATATGCTGTAGGTATATGCAAATCTTTGATGACCAAATAATCGTTAACCTTGAACATCAAAACCTTTCCAATTGGGTCTATTCCTTTGAATACAGGGAGATACCAACCACGGTCAAGAACACTACGAACTTCCCAAATAAATCTCGACACATAAGGGTCGGATTGAGTAAGTATACGCATCTTTCGGTCTTCTCTACGAGGGCGTTGAAGCAATTCAACTTCTTCTGGCATGCAGTAAAATGCTTCAGGGTCTGGAACTAAAGCCATTACCTTCGCAATACGCCCTTCCTTCTCAAGATTCATCAATGCGATTGTCAAATCTTCAAACGAACGTGAAACATAGAAACGGAGTGTGTTTCCTTTGACTGGGCCCATTCGGCGAATAATGTCAACCAGGGCACTTTCGAAATCAAGGGCTTCATAAACACCATGAACTCGATGGAATAAAGACAAACGCCGTCTGCGTCCAGATACATCCTCAAATTGTTTGACAACTAGCATTTGGCGTTCCAAATTTGACATGGCATATTTGATGTCCCGTTGCAAAGCTCTGTGTTCATCACCCTTAGGGAAATCTGCCATTATCTCTTGGCGTGTTACATTTTCACCAATTGGTATACGTCGAAGTAATTCTTCTTCCATTGGACCAATCCATGGCTCTGGCTTCAAACCAAGCAACATTGGAATTGTTTCTTTATTGGTATATCCCATCCGATTGTGTAATAGTCGGCCCATGATGATGTCAGAATCGAGTTGCATATCCTGCCAATCTTTGAAGCGGAAATCATTGACTCGGTACAAGAGTTCTTGCTGCTTTTGGAATAATACGTGCGAATCGAAGGCAGCAAATCCATCGTCATATTTCTTGAAAGTCTTGTCTAGAACAAGATTTTGTACCCATCGATATTCAACAACATCTTCAGAGTCATCAATCAATCGATGTTCATCGATTTTCAGAATATATTCGGCGTCATCGGTTTGTTTATAGAAACCAACTGAAAGGACATTACGAGTTTCAAGTTCCAGCAAAATACGGTCCACCATCTTTCGTGGGAATGGAAGACGATCACTGAGTACATCTCCTGTCTGAGGCCCTTCACTGCCAAGCATTTCGATAACCTTGACACGCAATGCTTCATGTGGATCACCCAACTCTTTTTCTTCCCACGCTGTTGGAACTCGGCCATCGAAGGATGTAGCAACCTTGTATGAGAGGCCATCAATGTGAAGTTCACGCAAATCATTCACCTCACCGCCGCCATTCACAGAAAGGCACCCGAGTGTACCATGTATTTCAGCCATGAAAGAACTGAACCATTTACCGTCTAATTCTTCAGCACCTGTGCCATCAAGTTTCGTTATTTTCCCTTGTTGGCAGAGGATTTCAACCCATTCTCGTAGCAAGTCCAATTCAATGCCCTTGAGTTTGTCATTATACAATGGATTCTGGAATGATGAATCAAGCCCACCTCCGTGAGACATGAGAGTAAACAATTGATTTGCATTTTCGGGAATAGGTGCTTTGTCGAGATAAAACTTAGAGAGTTGTTCGGCACTGAGTTCAGTTGCAAGACTTCGAGTTCCCAATAAGCGCTGCAAGACTGCTGGGTCGATATCCTTGACCAAAAATGCGCGTGTCTTCATCGCCATTAAGTCTTCAAATGCTGACATAAATAACGACATTCCAAGTCGCGATGGTACTGTCACTTTGTTGTGAACGATACGTGCATCTCCCGTGACGCACAAATTCAAGAATTTTTGTAAACTCTTCATATCGATATCACCAAACATGATTTCATTTTTCGCCTCCCTCATCAGAAGGCTATCATCGATTGTACGATGCTTATTGAGCAAGGCATCTGCTCGCTGCTGGAATTGCTGTGGACTGATTTCTTCAGAACCGATTCGCTTTGGAATAATCATCGAACGCCCAGAAACTTCACGGAAACGTTTTGCAAAAATTTGGGTGTTGACAATGTAGCGTTCAATAACTTCTATATGGTCATTATCTCTGAACGCTTGGTACATTTGCCCTGGGTCAACTTCTTCTGATGTCCGAATCAAAAGGCCATTTTCATCGAACGATAATTCAATGACTGAAATGTTGTTCGATTCTGCAAGTCCTGCCATGAAATATCCGAGAGCTGTGTTGAATCCACGACCGCGACATGTTGTGATCATATAGGTCGGATGGCCACCAGAAATCACTTGTTCGACCAATATTCGATTCGGGTCAGGTACTTGGAATGAATCAATCGAATGTTCCTCCAAATGCCGTGCTATTGCATTGGCAACATCAGAGGAAAGACCGTATGCATCACGTAACAAAATTCGTGGGTCTTGTTCACGACGTAATGCCACGATACAATGGCCGATAAGACTGAGAAGTGCATTCGAAAGTTCACGTGAACGTGAACGGGCTTCTCCAGACCATGACGGGACTGTTGGCCGATGTCCTGTCACCGAGGCTACATTGACACGAGTGCCCTGAATATTGGTCACTCTGTATGTAGAACCACCAAGCAGTATTACATCGCCGCCTCTCAAATTAGAAACAAAAGAACCTGAAAGTTGTCCAAGAATTGAACCCTCTGCATTGAAGACTAAATAGGAATTATCAGGAGCAATCGTTCCGATATTTGTGTAGTAAATCATTCGAGAATATCCTCGCTTTCCGTAGAGATTCTCCTCCCAATCTACCCAAACACGACGCTCTTCTTCCAACATATCGAGAACTTCAATGAAATCATCATATTCAAAATTTCGATAGGACCAAGCATTTACGATTACTTCGTAGGCTTCATCGATATCTATATCGTTGATAATTACAAGACCAATCATGAACTGAGCAACTACATCAAGGCAGTTTTCTGGGAAATCAAGTCTATCCATATCACCTGTTTGAATGGCTGCTTGCAATGCTGCGAGTTCAATGAGGTCATCAACACTAGACGGTAAAAACCGAGCACGTGGGATTCCACCAACGTGGTGTCCTGCTCTACCAATTCGTTGCAATGCAGTAGCGATATCTCCAGGACTTCCAATCTGCAGTACCAAATCAACCGAACCGATATCGATTCCCATTTCTAGTGATGAGGAGGTGACAACTGCACGTAAATGCCCGTGCTTGAGTTGTTTTTCGACATCCAAACGGATTTTCTTATCCATTGAACCGTGATGGCCTGCGACCAAATCTCCAAGGTATGGGCGTAATTTCAGAACGATATTTTCAGTCATTTTACGGGTATTAGCAAAGACCAATGTTGTATTATGTGCAGCAATCAAATCCGCAATAGCATCGACATTTTTCTCAAAAATCTTTAGAACGGAAAGATCGCTGAATTTTGGATCGGTGATGAGAATATCTAAATCAAGTTCCCGTGAACCTGATATTTTTGCAATGCAAACTCTCGTATTATTGCCACGACTTTCTCTGTCGTCACTTGAAACCAAATATTCAGCTACAGTTTCAAGTGGCTCCATGGTTGCAGAAATACCAATTCTCTGAACTGGTTTAGTGAGTAAAGTATCCAAGTAGGATAGTGTCAAAGCGAGGTGTACACCACGCTTACTCGGTACTAGAGAGTGCAATTCATCGACAATCATGTATTCGACTTCACTCACTATTGGCTGAAATCTCGGCGATGTAATGGCAATGGCAAGACTTTCCGGTGTTGTAATCAAAATATGTGGAGGCTTACGAAGCATTTTTTGACGTTCCGATTGAGGGGTATCTCCGGTTCTTAATCCAACACGAATCTCTTGTGCACGACTTGGTAAATATGATTCAGAAATTTCAGTAAGTGGGCCAATTAAGTTTCTTTGAATATCATTTGCAAGTGCCTTGATTGGTGAAATATATACACAATAGACTTTTTTATCCAATTTATTATCCAGTGCCCTACGAACCAGTTGGTCGATAATTGATAGAAATGCGGTCAAAGTCTTACCGGAGCCAGTCGGTGAACAAAGAAGAAGATGTTCTTGGTCGATGATTGCTGGAATAGCCAATTTTTGAGGTTCAGTGAAATCTGGAAATTTATCCTTGAACCAATTTCTAACGGGAGGGGATAATAACTCCAAGAGTTCCTCTGTTTCCAAAGGATTCTCTAAGTAGTGAATATCTGCCATTTTTTCTAACACTCCCGTGTTCCTCATTCGTATGCAAGGACTAAATCAAGTTATCTCTTATCCACAATATGTAAACAAGTCTTATGCCCAACCAATTCCACCTTTTTTCCAGCGATTAACAGGCTCGGTTTCGGGTGGTTCTGGCATCATTAAAAGAGTAGACTGCGAGGCATCAACAGGAATTTTAACCTCAAATAGAGCACCTGTGGGACAAGAACCAATACATGAAAGGCAACCAACACATTGTGATGCTACTACAACAATTGGCCTTTTTTTGTGCGTGCGCAACTTGGGATTACTGGCAAGAGGTAATAGTGCTTCGAATGGGCAATGTGGGATGCATAAATCACAACCGGTACAATCCGATTCTGTTATGGCTACCATTGATTGCCCCATGAAATGTCTTGGTGGCTGTTACTCTTAACGCTACGCTTGGCCTATTTTCGGCTTGAAGCATGGTGAGGTTGAAAGGCCAGTTCTTCTACCGGTGTTTAGGTGTGACTATGACAGAACCTGATGCGAGCCGTTTGGAACGTTTGTCAGGGATGCTCAAACGAAGAGGAATTTTACTCCCGGCCTTCGAAATTTATGGTGGCGCAAAAGGTTTGTACGACTTTGGACCAGTAGGGGGGCGGCTTCGTAACAAAGTGAACCAAGCATGGCTGAACCATTGGCTTTCAATGGGCAACATAGTTGAGATTTCATGCCCTACAGTCACTCCATACTCTGTACTCGAGGCATCCGGACATGTCGGAGAATTTTCGGACTTCATGACGGTATGTGCTTCATGTGAAGAAGCAAGTCGGGCAGATACACTACTTGAATCGTATCATTCAAACCCTGATTCGCTCACAAAATCTGAATTACAAAATCTACTAAAAAAATCTCAGCCTAATTGCCCAGTGTGTCAAGCAGTTGAATGGAGTGAAATCACAGCACAGAACTTGATGTTTAACACAACCATTGGCGCTGGAACCTCAGGCCGCCCGGGTTTTCTTCGACCTGAAACTGCACAGGGCATGTTCACATCATTCCCCGCATTGTATCGGCACAATCGTGAACGTCTGCCATTTGGAGCAATTCAAGTTGGAAAGGGTTATCGAAACGAAATTTCTCCGCGCCAAGGAATGATACGCTTACGTGAATTCAATATGGCCGAATTAGAATATTTCATCAACCCACATGAAGAGCCACAACATGACTTCTCACCCTGGAGTGAGCAACTGATATCCCTACTTGCTGATGGGCAAGGTGAGATAAAAATGAGTTTCAAGGATGCAGTAGAAAAGAATGTCATCCGCCATGCTACTGTCGGATATTTTATGGCGAAAACCTTTGATTTCTTGACAAAAATTGGTATTGACTCTGAACGTCTTCGTTTCCGCCAACACGAAGCCGATGAAATGGCTCATTACGCATCGGATTGCTGGGATGCCGAGATTCACGGTTCCTTTGGATGGGTTGAATGCGTAGGTATTGCCCACCGAGGATGCTATGACCTTGAATCTCATGAAAAGGCAACTGGAAAATCACTTCGTGCTCGACGTGAATTTTCCGAGCCACAAATAATTGAAACCGATGGATGGACCATCGATGGAGCCAAAGCTGGACCTGTGTTTAGAGCATTAGCCGGTGCAGTAAAATTAGCGGTCGAAAATCTTCCGGCTGATACATCATTCCCTCACAATTTAACGCTCCCCGATGGTGAAATTGTCACAATAGAATCTGAGCATGTCAAGCGAGACCAGCGTACTGAAACGATTACTGGAGAATGGTATATCCCTCATGTAGTTGAACCTGCATTTGGAATTGATCGAATCATTTGGCACATCCTTGACCATGCGTATGATGAAACTGGAAAAGATGATGAGGAATATACGGTTATGCGTTTGAGTGAGCATGTTGCTCCAGTAGATTACTGTGTATTCCCATTGTTTGAAAAGGATGGGATGGGGGAAATTGCCAAGTTAATTCATGCGACACTATGCTCAAAACAGAATATCGTTTCAATGTATGATAGTAGCGGTTCAATTGGACGACGCTATGCTCGTGCTGATGAAATTGGCGTCCCTAAGTGTATCACAGTTGACCATCAATCACTTGAAGACCAAACCGTGACAATTCGTGACCGAGATTCTGGAGAACAACACCGAGTTCATATCGAATCGTTGTAAAGTGGCTGATTCTTGAAGAAATGATTGATTCATCGGTGAAGGTTGAAAAACCCTCGGTAAAATGTTGACTCATGGCTGGTGTGACCGATTGGACAGAACGCCACCGCCCCTCATCCGAGCGCCAACTTGAGGGAAATGAAGTCCAAAGACGGAAGATTCGTGCTTGGCTTGATGAATGGAAAAATGGAACTCCTCGGAAAAAAGCACTACTATTGGTTGGCCCACCAGGTGTTGGAAAAACTTCAGTGGCTCGAGCCATTGCACAAGACATGGGTTGGAATGTCATCGAACTCAATGCCTCTGATGCTCGGAATGCAGCAGCTATTCGTAAAGTTGCGACTCACGGTTCAACTCATCGTTCATTGTTTCATAATCCAGAGGCGAAGAATCAGCGAACATTAGTTCTGCTCGATGAAGTAGACCATCTTTCTGGTGGTTTAAGGGCAATTAGCCAAGAACGTATCGAGAATGCGATACAGGGTGAAGACAAAAAAGGAAGAGATTTTTCATTGAAAGGTGATTCGGGAGGAAAAGCAGAGTTGCTTAATCTCCTTTCTGAAACCCGTCAACCGGTTATTTTAGCATGCAATGATATCATGGGACTTTGGGGTAGAGGTTCTGCGTGGAGTTCAACACGCGACCGATTCACAAAGCACCTTCAAACAATTACCTTTGATCGAGCGAGCGATGAGGCACTTAGACGGATTGCACGGCGTGTTTTGCGAGAAGAACAGTTAGATTTTGAGGATGCTGCGGTAGAAGCACTGGTCGAGAACAACCCTGGAGATTTACGAGCATTGGTTCGTGATTTACAAGTTCTCGCTTCTACTGCTACCGGAATACTTACCAAAGAAATGGTTGAAAATCAGGCTCACGCAGGACATAGAGATACATCAGAAGGGGTTTTTCCTGGACTTGACAAACTATATCGCATAACGGATGCTGAAGAAGCAATTAAAATCGGACGTTCTATAGAAAAGACACCACCGGATATGATAAACTGGGTTCACTGGAATAATGCCTCATTATTTCCAAAAGTTGATTCGGTTGTTCGTGGAAATCAAAGCCTTTCCATGGCATCAAAAATGTATATGGGTCAATTTAGGAGCACTGCACATCGCTCATGGTATTGGAGCGGCCAATTAGCGAGTCTTTCTGCTTCAGTCACCAACACAATTCCTTTTACAGGGAAAATTTATCCCTCTTATCCAAATTTCCTAAGACGCCAATTATCCCGTACTCGGCCTTCGATTATCAAACGTATGGGGGAGTATTCGGGAATGAGTAAATCAGCACTCCGAGAAGAAATTATTCCCCTACTTTCTGCAATGCTCAAAGATTCGCCACAACTTGGTGATTCTGAAAATTTCGCTATTTCTCTTCAATTTGGATTCACAGGTGAAGAACATGCATCACTAGCAGGATTGCCACTTTCACGAAGAACAACAAAGTCACTCATAACTCGATATGAAGAGGAATACGAAAAGCAACTGAGTGTGCAGACATTTGAACCAATACAGATTCAAAAAGATGAGCCAGAACCTATCAAAGAGGAAAAGGATGACGATACTAGTTCACCAAGTGGACAGATGAAATTGTTTTGAATCAACCCTGTTTTTTCTTCTCTTGCTTTTCATCCATCAAACGACGGAATAGTGCGATTGCTGCTCGGTCTGATTGGACTCGTTTCTCACGTCGCCAAGTTCTAGGGTGTATGAGAATGACTGCTGTTAGTAGTTCAAGACGCCCAAACCACATGAGGATTGAAGTAATCAGTAATGACCCTGAATTCAAGCCAGACCATGTGTTGGTTGGTCCATAATCTCCAAGTGCAGGACCCGTATTTCCAAGGGATGAGGCAACAAGTGTAGTGATGCTTTCAAAGGAGCCTCCCGGCATAAAAATTGCCAAAATGATGCTGGAAATTCCGAATAAGCCAACCCAAACAAAGAGCATCCCCACAATTAGGCCAATTTGTTGCCGTTCGACAACCTCGCCATTCATCCGAATGCGATCTACTTTACGTGGTTGAGCAATTCGGACCAATTCCCTCATTGCAACCTTGAATGCAAGCGTTACACGCAGTAATTTCAGCCCACCTCCAGTAGAACCGGCACTCGCTCCGACAATCATTAGGATGAAAATTATTAGATGTGTGACAACTGGCCATGGCATGTAATCTGCAGAAGCATAACCAGTTGAGGTGCCTAGCGAGACAACCTGGAACAAACTATCTCTAAATGCCGTACCAAAGGATATACCCGATGCCAAAAGAACGGTAGCTATTGTGACGAAAGCCACAAGAATATAGATGGTGTAATTTCGGAATTCTTCATCGCCAAATGCCTTCTTGTATTGCCCATCGCGAATCATCCACAATAAAGTGAAATTCACACCAGCGAGGAACATAAAGACTACAACAATAAATTCAACAATAAAAGAATCATAGTATCCAATACTGGCATCATGAGTAGAAAAGCCTCCAGTTGGCATGGTTGTAAGTGCGTGATTAACAGCATCGAAAAAGGTCATGCCTCCTATAAATTTCAAACAAATACATTCAATAATTGTAAGACCCAAATACAGACCCCATAGGGCCAAAGCAGTTTGCTTAAGTTTTGGTCGAAGGCGTGACAGAGATGGACCGGTTAGTTCTGCACGAGCCAATGCCATTCCGCCGCCTATTATTCGTGAAAGCAACATCATACCAAGCATAATGATACCCATGCCACCGAACCACTGGGTCAATGAACGCCAAATCAATAATCCCTGAGGTTGTGCATTTATGCAATCTATTGTAGTTCCAGGAATACAATTTGGACTCATATTATGGGAGATTACTGTTGCACCTGTTGTCGTAAAACCCGACATTGACTCAAACCATGCATTGACTGCACCTCGCGCAATATCAGCAATCGATGCATCGGGAGTAAACGGTCCAACAAAAACTCCACCTAGCCAAAACGGAAGTGAACCAATGAACACTGCAATGGGCCAAACCAGTGCAACCGCCGCAAATGCTTCACGGTCTCGCAGACGTTCCGATGTATCGGTACGAGTTCCAAAACTCAGCATCAGTATTCCAATGGTCGGAGATATAGCTGCGGGTACTGCAAATGCGTACAATGCAAGAGTAAGGTCATCAAGCCAAATGGTGATTAGACCGCACAAAACCAGCGGCAAAGTTAACGCAATAAGCGTCCATCCAAGGATAAGATTTAGCACATCGAAACGCATACTCACACCTTGAACCGTTTTTCGAGTTCAACGACTCTCTCTGGACTGCAAAAGATGATCAAACGGTCACCTTCAAGCAAAGTTTTGTCCGGAGATGGCCGTAGTGATTCCCAAGTACCGTTCGTATTAAGACGTTGAATAAAGGCAACCCGCATCCACTCAGGGAACGATGCCTCAAGAATTCGTTTTCCAGCAAACTTCGCATTACCTGAAACCAACATACTGACGCCAATAATGTTCGGTATGTTGGATAAGATGGCATATCCACCAGCTGTTTTCGTGTGAATTTGTGCCAGCATATTATCCACGGCCACACGCTTACGGTCGACGGCGAATGTTATTCCCATTCTTTGAGTCACCTTCACCAAATCTGCATCGTAAAGAAGTAAACCCGTTCTTTGAACTCCCATGTCACTGGCAAGTAAAGCAGCAGCGATGCTGGCCAAGTCATCTTCAAGTGCTGCGATGGCGATATGATGTTCAGAAATTCCTATTTCTGTGAGAATATCTCTGTCCAAATGATCTCCATGTATGACCTCCAGTTTTGGGTGAGAACCTATTTCGGTTCCCGACAACATATTTGCACGTTGTAAATCACGCTCAATAACAGTCACTGTGGCTCCAGAATTCAGCCAATCACCAGCAATTCTCTGGCCGATATGATTAGCGCCAATAACTGCAACACGGGGTTCAGTGGGAAAATCAGTAGCCTCGTGGCCAAAAATATTCAGTATTCGATTGAAACTTGAGAGGCCAGTAGTCGCAATCGCAATTCGGTCATTCGGCATAAGCATAAAATCACCATCTGGGACCAAACTCTTCTCACCTTCGCGTTTAAGACCAACAATTAACGGCATTCCACCCTCAATATTCCCACTTGCATTCCGTAGACTTTGGAATACTATTTCTGATGCCATATTGGTAACATCAAGTTCGATAACATATGCATCATGTCCGAATGGAATCACTTCTTCAATCGCAGATGAGCGCAGGCCAGAATGGAGGCGATTTATCGCTCCCTCAAGTGGGTTCACAACATGATTGACCTTAGCCCATTCCTGAAGTTTACCGGCATCTTGTTCATAGACAAAATTCATGTTTCGAACACGACAAATCGTTAACAGTGATTTTGTTTTGGAACTACTCAATTCCTTGTGGGCGTGTTGGGCAAGAGAACATGCAAGTAAATTGCGCTCGTCAGAGTTCGTTGCGGCAACAAATACTTCAGCCTCCCCAATACCAGCTTCATTCAATTTATCTCGAGTGACCAAATCACCATGGATAACCAACACATCCAGATTTTGAGCATTTTTCACAGCCCGCGAATCTGAATCAACTAGTACTACATCCATGTCTTCAGCACGTAGAGCACGCGCCATGTCAGTTCCGACTCTTCCCGCTCCACCGATAATAATTCGCATGCATATCACCGTAAATTCTCTGCTAATGACTTAACTTGATATTTTCCACCGCTTGTATCAACATCACCTATTGTCGAATAAGTTGGCGGTGCTCGGTCCAGGCCGTTGGTTGAATACTTTCCAGGAGAGTAATAACTGCTGAGAAGGGTTCCTGTGCTATCAGGTTCTTCAATCCAAGCGATGTAGGCATTAGGTGTATGTAAGAGCCATTTATTGTTTACCACATCGACTGATGCTTCTACGAAACAAGTATCCAATTTAATGTTTTGAGCATTACACCATGACTCACTCATTGGAAGCACGATATATCCCCATCCGTGCGCTTCCCAATGGTCATAATCAGGGCCAACCAATGCTCCAAATACATACCATCCCGGTATTTTTTTGATTCGAAGAAGGGACAAAAACGCATTCGTTTGCTCATCACAATCACCTGTTTCGTCAGTAAGGCAAAGTGGACCACTTCGAGCGGGGTTTGGGGCGTTTTTATCATATTCAACATGCTTGTGTAAGTAGTCAAATGTTGCTCGAGAGAAAGCATAGGCATTATTTTGAAGGCCTTCGGGCAAATCAGCAGAAATAAGTGATGCAGTCGAATTAACTATCTCATCCTGTGCATTGATGGCGTAACCATGGTCCTGTCCATCTTGAATGCCTCGGTCATACCACCTTGAACTGGTATAGTCTCTGAACTTTTCTCCATTGCCGCGCAGTTCAATATCGCTGAACACACCACTGTTGTCGATATTAATTCCTTCATCGATTCCTGCAATTCGTGAGTCAACACGGGAACCATCCCACCACGAATATGACGTGCTTGTAATGGTAACTTGCAAAGAAAAAATGACGACTTCTCCTGGGCTAAGATGAAATTCCATCTTTACACAATTTCCGACATGGCATGACAAATTGTCACTTCCATAACCGGGCCACCAAACATAGTGCCCCTTTGAAGTAACAATTTTATCCTCATAACTCAAATATGAACCATCAATTGGAATCACAAATTGGTCATCGATTACCGAATCATCATCGTTAATGAACAAATCAACCGATATTACTTTCTGAATATATTCTGTAGGGCTCGGCAATTCACCATCTGTAAACTCGAAATCACTTCCTTCACCGTAAAGAGAATGAACATCTTTTGGGATCACAATATCCTCATACAACCACCCTACTGAATTTGAGTTCATCACGACAACTTCACGTTCGAGTGTAAATGTTGCTTCATTATCATAAAGGTTGTATGGTGCGGGAATGAGCATCAAATATTCTTGAATCCCAGGGGCCCACTCTTCGAACAGGTTATCGCGTACCTGAGGTGAAAGCATAATGAAAGCGACAAAAAAGAGCAGAACTAAGTGGCGTGTGCGGTTTCTCCTGCTTTTCATAATGTCGACTGCACGACCAGTATGGGTTTGAACAACACCACCTTTAGTGGGTTTTTTCGTCATTTTGTAAGATGTATCTAAACTACCCTTGTGAAATTGTTGTTCCATTGCAAATTTATTCGAACGAATATTTGCTAAAATTCTACCGCACGTGTAGCAAATCGTGTCACCCGCATAGGTGACACTCTGGCAATAGGGGCAGGAACCCATAACAATTTGGTTTCGCCGGCGTTGTATAACCGTTGCGTGCGGAACACCCCGATAATGCTTATTTGTGATGGGTTAGAAATATTAGGCATAAATATGGCATAGCGGCCAAGTAAGTATATTCTTACTCGGATTCAGCAATCCTGCCTCCGCCACCGGCATCCCATGCAGCCGCATCATCCGAAGAAAAGCCACTAATATTGCCCGTTACTACCGAATCCTTAATCGTAATATTTTGAATGATTTGGTTCGGTTTATTTGAATTTGATTTCACTGTTTCAATCTCACTGTTCTTTTCATCTCTTTCACGTGCATTGCGAGCCCAAATCTTTCGCAACCTTTTCTTACTCTCCTTGGGCAAAGAATCCCAGATCCAAGTTTCAGATGTACGATTGAAAAGAAGTGCCACTGGAATGATAAATAACCAAGCAGAAAGGTTAACCAAAGCGAAGGAGAACATGACAACATATGCACATCGCCAAAATGCCCCCCTAAACACAGCACCCCAGCGCTTACCTTGGAGCATAAGGTGGCCTTGAAATGAGGAAATCAGTGCTTCGCACCGAGGACCAAATAGTGCTAAACAAAGAATAGTAATCACCAAACTAATATTAAATTCAAACATCTCAAGAATTCGTAAAATGAAAACCATTGCGAGCATTCCACCCATTGCAAGTCCCAATGCCCAGCCACTGGTAGTTTGAGAACTACCTTTACGGACTCTATCTCTGCGAAGTAGCAGATGGACTGCCACAGAAGCCATCAAGCAAAGAATGAGCAAATTTAGAGGGTTCACAACTGCTGCTTGGTCATTTAGCACCATCTCAATATATGGTACAACGATGAAATTATGAGTAAAGGAACCATAGAATCCACCGATTAAGATTCCCCAAAAAACATTGCTCCATGCAGTTGGCAAGTCATAGAAACCTGAATACCTAGTCATAACTCCTCGCCAACCAAGTGTCATGCCAACAAGGGCAGACACGCTTGCCACTTGAAACAGCAAGAAGGTTGAGGCCATGAACCGTGGGTAATGTTTCCCTTCATCAAGTCGTTGCTTCAATCCAGCCAAGCCGTTGGATTCAAAGACCACCTCAACTTCGACAAGGTATGGCTCGGCTGTTATTGTTTGGTGGAAAGGGCGGTGTTGG
Source organism: Methanobacteriota archaeon (assembly GCA_018662825.1). Lineage (GTDB taxonomy): Archaea > Thermoplasmatota > Poseidoniia > Poseidoniales > Poseidoniaceae > MGIIa-L1. The sequence goes on from JABJFI010000070.1 coordinate 50,633, forward strand.
TAAAACCACGACATCTGCAGCAACGGCTGTCTGGCTAGCAGATTCTGGACTGCGAGTGCTGTTGGTGTCCAGCGACCCTGCACATTCAACATCAGATTCATTAGGAGTCGAAATAGGTTCAGAACCAACTCCCATCGATGGTGTCGATGGGTTATTTGGTCTCGAAATGGACCCTGAATCAAAAATTTCCTCAGTTTTACCAAAGCTTGGTGACATGATGAACTCAATGGGTTCGAGTGGAGGCATGGGTGGATTGGGAAGCCTCAGCATGATGCTTGACCCGAATGCAAAGCAAGAAATGGATGAAATGCGCTCTGAAGTTCAAACATCCGACATGGTAATTCCTGGCCTGGATGAGGCTCTTGCCTTTGATGAATTGTTGCGCCATGTCGAAGACCCGACATGGGATGTGATTGTTTTTGATACCGCACCGACCGGTCACACACTTCGATTCCTGTCGTTGCCGGAACTAATTGAGTCTTGGTCTGACCGTATTATTCGAATGATGCGAGTTTCTGGTGGACTGCGTTCAATGCTTTTTGGTCGCAAAGAAAGTGAAGCCATGAAAGAGGAATTAGAGCGCTTCCGAAGACGAGTCCTACATGTTCGCCGAGTACTTTCCAACGAAGATATCACGTCCTTCACCCTAGTCACAATACCGGAACGAATGGGAATAAATGAAACATTGCGAGCCCATAAATCACTCCTTGAGTATCAACTACCTGTGCCGAATTGTTTAGTCAATCGCGTCACTCCAGAATTCGAACATCAATTTTTGAAAAATCGTCGTGATGCTGAACTGTCCCGTATTGATGAATTGATAACCGAATTGGAAGGCGTTGAAATCGCTACAATGGAATTGATGGATGATGAAGTAGTTGGTTTAGATGCATTGCGTGGTGTCGGTGAAAAACTGTACGGGGCCGTAGAGAATATCGATGATTCATTGGGCCCTCATCCAGTTGGAAGTGCGCTCAAACATTCTATACATCGAGGCATGAAGCGGGAGATTGACGGTGATATCGAACGGATATTTTTGCATTATCCCGGAATAAAGCGCGACGAACTTTCA
>JABJFI010000032.1 GCA_018662825.1 Methanobacteriota archaeon
TACGATTGCCCATACGAAGCGGATGAACCATATTATGAGTATGAAGATACTTCTGAATTTGAGTGCGATGATGAGTCGAATATAATTCCACTTTCCTATGTCAATGATGGCGGGGAAGACTGTGAAGATGGCTCAGATGAAAATCTCGGCGAAGGGCATGGCCATGGCTGGTATGATGTTTCAGCCATGGGTCAAAGCTTAGAGATGGAATTGATTGAATGGAACGGTGGCTCCCTTACAGACTCAATGAGTGCTGACGGCATGGACCTCGTTCTTTCAATGTGTGACTCATTTGAAGAAAGAGATAATGGTTATCTTCAAGTTTCCGAATGTGGCGTTGATGTTCAACGATGGTCTTTAGCAGAAATCTTTGCAGGAGAGGTTGTTGGTATCGAATTCTATGACGAAGATGGAAGCGGAACACTCACCGATGGAGACTCGTTTGAAATCACTGAAGATCTCGACGAAACCCTCGAATGGAACGCAGTTCGCTTGGCAAAAAATTCAGCTTACTCTGATGAGAATCCTGAAGTTGTTCTACCGGGATTCACAGCAGTTCTTGGCATAGTATCAATGCTCGGTGCTGCTCTTCTTGTTCGCAAGAACGAGTGATTCTGAACAAGATGTTCAAGGCTATATTACAGTAGCCATCTTGTCCGAGAAGTGCCGTAATGGTAATCAACAATAGTTGATTTTAGAGGCATTTTGGTAAGGGATTAGCCCAAGTTCATATAGTGTTGAATGGTTGAGTATAGTATGAACAAAAAAAGATTAATCGAAATTGTGGATAAAATATCAGCTGACGAAAACAGAACCCGTGGGTGTTTGCATACCGAAATGGATAATGCTCGGATACAACGAACCACTGAAACTGATGAATTACTCATTGCAGAATTTGAACAAGAGACAAATGAAAGAAGACAATGGATTATTGCATGTCTAATATTGAACATTCACCAACCTGCTGAACAATTCTTTCACCTTCACAGAACATTTAACGAACATGGTGAAGATGTTTTTTCTGGAAGCCATCAGTAAAACCATATTTGACTTAGAATTTGATAGCAAAAAAGACATCGATGAAATGGAGGTTTGATGATGTGTGGGCGATAGGCCCACACATGTCCCGCCCTGTTGCACTGATTACTGGTGGCGGCAGAGGAATAGGTGCTGCAGCATCGAAACGTCTTGCAAAAGATGGCTATGATGTGTTGTTGACCTACAATACGTCCTCGAAACCTGCAGAAATGGTTGTCGAAGAGATCCGAGCGGCAGGCGATGACGCTCTAGCTGTGAAAGTTGATTGCTCGGATTCTGGAGAGGTTGGATTACTTGGCATCCACCCCTGGATGGCACGAGGAATTGATGTATTGGTCCTCAATCATGGTTCATATGAGCGTGTATCTGCTGATGAACTCACCATCGAAATCTTACGCAAAACCATGTTAACAAATTTTGAAGGTGCCGTATCTGTATGGAAGGCGGTTCAGCCACACCTTACGCCTCATGCTCGAATGGTTGTGGTTGGCTCACAACTCGGTACCAAGGGTTCACCGCAAGGTGCGGATTATTCCGCTTCAAAAGCGGCCTTATCGATATGGGCCCGCTCCTTGGCACAAGCAGTTGGTCCAGAAGGAAAGCGCGTCAATGTGCTGGCTCCTGGCTTTGTTGATACTGCAATCCTTGCAGGAGATTCCAAAGAGAAGCGTGACCAACGTGAACAAGAGGTCCCCCTCAAACGTGTGGGTACACCCGAAGATATGGCTGGGAGTATTTCCTTCTTAGTAGGCCAAGACTCAAAATACATCACCGGAGCAGTGCTTCATGTCAACGGTGGACTTTACCTTCCCTAAAGTGAAGAGTTGAAAACCCGTTGGCTCAGTGGCAAAGAACAACGGAGGTGAAACGATGGTCAAACAATGGGACGATGATGGCGCCTTTGAGAAATTGGCTGACATCGATGTCGGGCAAAGTGATTTGACTGAAAGAGACCCTTTTGACCTTTCAAAAGCGCTTGAAGGAGCTGCTTTGGAACATTTACATCCAGATGTCAAACGCCTTCGACTCCATTCCGAATTCGAGCCTTCTGGCGACCAGCCAAAAGCAATTGAAAAATTGATTTCTCAATTGGAAAATGGTCAAGAAAGGGCAGTGCTTCTTGGAGTTACTGGAAGTGGAAAAACCTATGCCATGGCACAAGTGATTCAACACCTCAACATCCCAACACTCATCATCAGCCATAACAAAACTCTTGCACGGCAATTACACCAAGAAATGGCCGGTTATTTCCCAGAGAATGCAGTTGATTATTTTGTTTCACATTATGACTACTATCAACCAGAGGCGTATTTAGCAAAGCGTGACCTCTACATCGATAAAGAACTTTCAATAAATGAACGAATCGAACAAGAACGATTCGCAACGATTGCTTCGTTAGTCACTCGCCCCGACTGTGTCATTGTATCTTCAGTATCTTGCATTTACGGATTAAACCCCCCTGAAACATTCCTTGAATACCATGTACGCGTCCATGTGGGTCAAAAAATTGAGACTAGCGATTTACTCAAGGAACTAATTGTCCTCCAGTACAAACGAACAACCACTGATTTGTCTCGGGGCGAATGTCGTTTACGGGGAGAAGTGCTTGATGTTTGGATGCCTAGCCGTGATGACCCGCTTCGTATCCAATTTGATTTTGATGGCGTGACTAAAGTTCAAGTCTGCGACCCTGTGACATGGGAAGTTCTTGACACACTTGACGAAGCATGGATTCATCCAAAGGAATTCTTCATGACCAGTCCTGAACGCTATGAAGCGGCATTGGTTTCAATCGAAGATGAACTCGATGACCGAATCGCTCACTATTCAAGCCTTGGACATGAACTTGAGCGACACCGTATTGAACAGAGAACACGCTATGATTTGGAGATGATCCGTGAAATTGGGCACTGTCAATCGATGGAAAATTATTCACTGCACTTCGATGGACGTGAACGAGGCCAACGCCCCTATTGTCTACTTGATTTCTTTGCAGCATGTGCAAAACAATTCCATGGAAGTCCAGACAGATTCCTAGTCATCATGGATGAATCGCACGTAACCTTGCCTCAAGTTGGCGGCATGTATTATGGCGACCGTTCGCGAAAAGAAAGTCTAGTTGAACATGGTTTCCGACTTCCAACTGCAGCAGATAATCGTCCGCTTAAGATTCCAGAATTTCAAAAACTTATTCCACAAATGGTCTATGTTTCCGCAACGCCAGGAGAGCGTGAATTACGACACCTCTGCGAGATTACTAATCAACCTCTACCAAATGGGCTCTTACATGCGAAATCAGGCGGGGGTGCTGGTCAAGCAGACATTGAGAAAAAACACCCTGATAGTGAAAGTTTGTACCACATGGTGCAGCGAATCGATGGAATCGCAAAAATGGAAATTCGGCCAACAGGCCTTTTGGATCCAGAAATTGAAGTTCGGCCAACAAGCGGTCAAATTGCCGATTTATTGTCTGAAATAAATATTAGAATCAAAAATGGTGAACGGACTTTAGTGACTGTATTGACTATAAAATTCGCAGAAGAAGTCGCTGAATATCTCAATAAGATGGGAGTCAAGGCGCATCATCTACATTCTGAAATCGACACGATTGAGAGAACAGAAATTATCAATGCATTGCGTATTGGACACATTGATGTCATTGTTGGAATCAATTTACTTCGAGAAGGGTTGGATTTGCCTGAAGTGAGTCTTGTCGCGATATTTGATGCAGATAGGCAAGGGTTTCTACGAAACGAACGGAGTTTGTTGCAGACCATTGGTCGAGCTGCTCGAAACATCAACGGTCGTGTCCTACTGTATGGGGACAGTATGTCTCCTGCTATGCGTGCTGCAATTCAGCAAACACTTGAACGTCGTGAACGGCAACAAGCCCACAATGATGCCAATAACATCACACCAAAAACAATCATAAAAGCCCTACCAAAAATGAATTCAGACCTTGAAGGCCTCATTTCTGGAACGGCGACATCAAAGGATGGAACGCGGCGACTTATCGCCAAAAAAGGTGGGCGCAAGGATGGTGATTGGGCAAAGAATCTCAACATTGGAGCAGGTGCTTGGGCCGCAGGTACTGGCCAAGATGGTAGTAAGGGGGAAAATAAGGATATTCCAATTGAGAAATCAAATATCCAATTGACATATGATGAGCCAGATGATGTTCTTTCTGGCCTTGAACCTTCGCAAATCCAAGATTTGCTTACCGAATTGCAAGCCGCGATGAAAGTGGCTGCTAAAAATCTTGATTTTGAAGAAGCGGCGAGATTGCGTGATCGGGTCTTTGAATTGGAACAACGCCTGTGATGTGAAACACACCCTACGGGTGTGCAATGACTTGTGGGCAGGTTCTTCAAGGGGGGGAAGATGGCAAGACCATGGCGATTCAACCTGAAGACTTCGATGTCCCTGTGGTAGATTATGAATTTTCCAAAATCACTTCGCCCCGCTCCCTACTTGACCAAATGGCAAGTGCAGGGGGATTTACTGCCACAAAACTGGCTACAGCAAGAGATATTCTTTTGGACATGAAAAAGCAAGTTGATGCAGTGGATGGTGACAATACCAAAGTCTGTAATTGGCTTTCATTCCCTGCTTGCCTATGTGCAACAGGGACCCGTGGATTTTTTGTCGAGGCCATTAAGCAACGTATGTTCAATGTCGTTTCCACGACCTGCGGAATGCTTGACCATGACATTGCACGCTCACACAAACATTACTATCATGGAGCGTTTGAACTCGACGATATTGAACTGGGTGAACATTCTTTGATGCGCCTTGGAAATGTCATCGTACCCAACTCCTCTTACGGAGAAATTATCGAGGATGTCTTGACTCCGGTGCTTGAAGAAATGTACCAAGACCGACTCAAGGAAACTGGAAAAACTGGAGCTGATGCTTGGCTAGGATTTGGTTCAATTCATTTGGTTTGGGAATTAGGAAAGCGAATCGGCAAACCCGATTCGCTCATCTATTGGGCTTACAAACATCAAATTCCAGTGGTAATTCCTGGCATCACCGATGGGTCAATTGGCGCCCAACTATTCATGTTGCGCCAAAAACATCGTGACTTCCATATTGACACGCTTGCAGATGAACAAGTCATGAGTGACATGACTTGGGACGTCGGTGTGTCGAATGCTTTGATGGTTGGCGGGGGCATCTCCAAACACCATGTCATTTGGTGGAATCAATACCGCGGTGGGCTTGATGCTGCTGTCTACATTACTACCGCTCCCGAACACGATGGGAGTTTGTCTGGCGCTCGCCTTCGTGAAGCAATTTCATGGGGTAAGATGCGCCCTGAGGCCCCGCATATGTGTGTTGAAGGTGATGCAAGTGTTCTTCTCCCACTTCTAGGTGCAGACCTTTTCCAATGAGGTGAATAAATGAATAACAAAAATTTGGCTTTGATGATTACTCTCTTGATGGCCTTGATGCCCCTTGCAGGGTGTTTTGGCGCCGTAGAATCGAATAATGACGGAAATGATGATTCTGGTCTGTTTGAATATGGTAATACCACTTGGTATCACTACCCGGGAGGAATTAATGCTATGAACAATACCACTGCATTTGGAGGCACAAACATTCCATTTTACAGTCAAGGAACATACTACGGCACAGGGTATTCTACCTTTGAACCAACGATGGGCATAACTTCAACGGACAATATCTATTTTTCTAGTTACGGTAATGGGCCTGGAGGTTCGACTGCCATCGTCCAATGTAGTAACATGATTGAAATGACAAGTTTATCAGATTACAGTTGCCAAAATATCTACGGGCCTGTGCTTCCTGTTGCGAATTCAAACGACCCGTATGTCTATGTTGACCCTTGGACCGACCGAATTATGAAATTCGATATGCATGCATTGCTTGGAATGACAGTTGAATGGAGCGACGATGAAGGGGATTCTTGGTTTGGCCCATCTGTTGCCACATCATACTCAGTTCAAGACCACCAAACTATCGCTTCCTCCCCTTATGGAGGAATACTACACGAAACGCTTTGGGTATTTTGTATCAATGGAAATTACCCTGCCCCGCTGTGTTCTCAAAGTCAGGATGGTGGACTCACATGGGGGCCTGAACTTCCTGGCGCCCCAGTCGATTGCCAGAGTGGAGGACTCTCCGCTCACCTTATCGGTGCTGAAAATGGGAACTTCTACCGTGGTCAAATTGGTTGCGATGGAACTGGCTACTCGATGTATAAGACTGAAAATGGAGCGATTACATGGAGCGAACATGTGCTCCCGACCGAAGAATCTGGAACTGCAGATACATGGAACGCTGAAGAAGCGCAAGTAGATACAGACAGTGAAAGCAACGTCTATGCGATGTGGATGGGTATCGATAACATGCCTTACTTTTCATACTCAGTCGATGATGCAAATACTTGGTCTGATGCCATCATGATTGGACCAAGCCATCTCGAAGGTACCGGATTCCCGGTCGTTATTGCTGGCGACCCTGGACGTGTTGCTTTTGGCTACATTGGCACTCAAGGTGACGGAGTATGGCACGGCTACATTTCAGTCATCACTGATGCATTCAACGAAACACCATTGATTACCACGGTTCAAATCAATCAATATGACGACCCCTTGGACAATGCTAGTCCAACCTGTGGATACGAACGATGCGGTGGCTTTGGGGATTTCATCGACATGCAAATCGATGCTTTTGGACGACCATGGCTTTCATTATCTCATAACCCAAGTGGTGACACTGGAATCATGGGTACTTTCATGGCTGGACCAACACTTGTTGGAAACGTTACAGATCTGAGTATTCTCCCTGAAGGTGGAGCACAGACGCTGTGAAATTCATTCTATGTATTCGACAAGAGAATGCATTAGTGCTGTTCGAATAGGGACCAAAGGGCGCCACCCATCGCCATCGATTCGATGCAAGACGTCGTGTATCGGGGAAAGGTCAGGGCGTTGTTGAGAATTTTCTTGTCTGCTCATCGGCGTTGAAGGCTCGACAATCAACGATTGAACTTCAATCGATGGAGTCGGTGCTGCTGTAAGATGTTCGATTCCAAAGTCTCCTGTTTTCCCAGCCATTGTACGTGCATGCAACAATGAAAGTTCCTCAATAGTTTGAGATTGGCCCCATGCACGACGGCCTGATACTTTCATCTTACTTGGGAACGGCTCTTCACTCATGAGTATTCGAACAAAGGCATCAGCCACATCGATATCACTCACCCACCAATGTTCAGTATCACCATGCACCAAAGGAATTTCTTGCGCATTTAATTGCGCCATCCATTGACCAAACAAAGGAGTGCTCCATGTCAAATCTTTCATTCGAGGCAGAAGGTCGTGAACTATGATGTGACTGTCAAGCCATTCTGTATCTACTTCAACCCCTAAATGTGCAGGCATTGTTAAAATCACTTCAAGGCCATCGATTTCGAATCCATCATCACTATCACTTGGTTTATCAAAAGGGCCCAAACCAATCAGCATCAATCGGTGCCCGGATGCGAATGGGACCTCGTCAGCTGCATGAATTTCACATTCTCCGTATTCAAGTTCAGTTGCATACCTCAGAGACATCTCATGAAACTTCTCTCGAGGTACCACAAGATGGGCACTCGTGCGTAGAATTCTCTCGACCAAAGCCAGGCCAATACTTGAGTCAAGGCCACGGAGATGAATGACCGGTGCCTGACGCATACTTCACTCCAGAAGACAAGTATACATCAATATGTTCATGAATGGAATTATACGACTTTAGCGGACAACATATTTCAATTGGAAAATACAAAATTCAATTGGAAAATTTAGAGAAGAGAATCTGGCGATTAGAGATATCAGAAGGATGTGTTCTCACCTCAAGCTTTCTGATCCGATACAATTTTCCTGAGCCTCATTCTTTTGTTAGAGCCCATAAATAATGCATTTCATATTGGAAAAACTCGAAAATAAGAGATAATATTTGTAATCTCTACATTTCTATAGAAATGCTCCAAATTCCACCTCGGCGTAATGTAACTCCTATTGATAGAATTAATTATACGACACTCCTCAAAATTGAAAAATAATCAGTTTTCCTATTGGAATGGCGATATATTATACGACAAATGCAATTGGAAATCACATTTAAACTGCCAAAGAGTATAAGACCTTTCAAGTAGAGCAGGGGGTAAGCCGGAATGAACTGGCAAAGGAGATGGGAAAAATGCCGAATGACAAATATGACATCCAGGAGTTACTCCAAAGAGATGTTTACGTGAATGATAAGAAAGTAGGAAAAATAGTTGGTGAGCGTCACCATCCGAATGAAGCACGCGTGCGATCAATGCGATTGCAAGTGGAATCGGATGTAGCTGATGAATTCATGCGGAAGCCCGCTGAATTAGTGCCTCTACCAAAAGAATTGGTCCATAGTATACGAAACGATGGAACTGTGAAACTTTCGAAGTCTATGAGAGAACTACAACGCAGATGGCGCAACACCGTCCGTATTGACGAAAAACTGTATGCACCAGACGAGATGCTTGACCGAGCAGTACTTGATAATCAAGGCCAGGAAATCGGCGTCATTACAGACCTGTTCAAAGTAAAGCGCACCTACAAGGGCGTAATCGTACAAGTACGCATCGGAATTCAAAAGAAATACGGGCTTGAAGCGCAACTACGAATACCAATCAATGCTTTTTCGCGAACACGCGAACGCTTAGACGAAGTTGTTCTTTCTCGAACCTTCGACAAAGTACTCACACTACCATCATACATCACGATTAACGCGATGAGTGATGAAGAAGAATAAGTTTTGATTGAGGGTCATTGTGACCTTGTCCACTCCGTCACTCTTATGACGGGGAGGCGAGTCGGCCGAACTGCAGTTGCGCGGGTAGCTTAGTCGGTTGGAGCACCCGGCTGATAACCGGGAGGTCGCAGGTTCAAGTCCTGCCTCGCGCACTCACTATACCTCGAGTAAGGGTCCTTTTCGTGAAAATTCATGAGACCGCCCCACTCGCAAAGAACATGAAGGGGCAGTGCTTCGCTCATCACAAGGGAATCACATGGTTGTGCTATCAGGCAGTAATTCTCGCTTACTAGCAAAACAACTAGCTGATTCATTAAATTGGGAACATCATCAACTTGAAACACGTCGATTTCCTGATTCCGAAGGTTACATTCGAATCCCGAGTGAGACTATTGATGCTGTTAGAAAAGAACCCGTTGTCTTGGTGTCCAATACTTTTCCGGATTCTGGGATTGTTGAAACTCTATTAATGCTTGAAGCCATCAATGATGTTCGAAAAGGGAACATGGAGAACCTAAGAGAGATAGGGCCGCAAACCATGGACGATGTAGGCCCGGGAATCTTACTAGCTGTTCCTTACTTTGGATATTCTCGGCAGGATAAACGGTTCAAACCTGGAGAAGCCGTTTCTGCTCGAGCAATTGGCCATCTTCTTGCCTCTCGTTGTGACGGCATCATTGTCTTTGATCTACATGCTCCCTCTGTTCTTCAAGACTTGCCGGTTCCAGTAGCATTCACTTCTGCAATGCCTGAACTTGCGCTTCATCTTCAAGAAACCGTTCAACCAGACTTCATCCTTTCACCTGACAAAGGTGCAATAGAAAGAGCATCGAAGGTTGCTAAGGAGATTGACTGTGAATTTTCTTACTTAGAAAAGACTCGAATTGATGCACATACGATTGTGCATAAGGCGAAAGACCTCAATGTGAATGGAAAGACTGTTGCTATAGTCGATGATATGATTGCAACAGGTGGAACAATTTGTAGAGCGGCAGAAGCACTCCGAAACCAAGGAGCAATTGCCGTTCATGCTGCTTGCTCTCATGGCCTATTTACCGGAGGTGCAATTGCAAGATTGATTCGTTATGTCGATGGGGTTCATGCTACTGGCTCGTTGTCAAATCCCCGCGATGTGATATCCGGCGGACCTGCACTTGCCCGAGGCGTAAATGAATTATTTGACCGACTTGATTGGAAACTATAGCCTCGCAGTAGCCCTTTTATCCGAGCATATTTCGGCGTAAAACAATAAAATATAGCAAAGTTGGGCAGTTGTTTCTTTCCGTCGTGTTTATATCCGCGAGGTTATGCGGAGGAACGCCCTTAACATGAGGACAGAGTGATTCCAGTGACTGTACACGTGCAATTTGAAACCCCTGAAGAAGTATCGAACCAAATCTATGATATGCTACAAGCCAATTCCAACGGCCGTATCAAGAAAGGTAGTAATGAAGTGACCAAAACCGCAGAACGTGGTACTGCTCAATTCATTATCCTTGCAGAAGATGTAAACCCTCCTGAACTTCTTGCACACGTTCCTCTTATCTGTGCTGAGAAAGATATCCCATTCGGATATGTTCCTTCTCAAGAACACCTTGCCCAAGCCGCTGGTCTTCCAGTTGGCGTGAAAGCGGCGTCCATTGCTGTGATGGAAATCACCAAAGGCGCTCAAGAAAGTTTTACCAAAGTTGTTGAAGCCATTAAAGGCCTCAAAGCTTGATTTGAATATTGGAGATGACAAAGATGAGCGAAGAACTCGGTGGATGGCCTGCTGAAGTCGTCGAAATTGTCGGTCGAACCGGTATGACAGGCGAAGCAACTCAAGTGAAAGTTCGTGTGAACGATGCCCCAAACCCTCGTGACGTTGGACGAATTATCTCTCGAAATGTCTTGGGTCCTATTCGTGTGGGCGATATTTTGATGCTCAAGGATACTGGCCGAGAAGCCCGTAAATTGAATGCACGGTGATGAACATGCCTGAACGACGTATTTGCAACTTTTCTGGAGAAGAGATCGAACCTGGAACAGGTATGATGTTCGTTCGACGAGACGGTAGTGTCTTGTGGTTCAAGAACTCAAAGGCTCGCAAAAACATGGTGAAACTCAAGAGAAACTCTCGTCGTGTTAAGTGGACCCGTCACTTTGTCAAGGGCGGCGTTTAAGCCTCAGGAACTTTTTCCTTTGTCATTGCTTGATTTTTACAATAATAGTGTGCAACCGCTGTTGTGATTATTCCGTATGGCTCATAAAGGGGAGTCAAGTGGGCTGAATCGGTGAACAACATGGAAACTACCTATGTAATGGTCAAGCCTGATGGCGTGCAACGTGGATTGATTGGAGAAATTATTGGACGATTTGAGCAAAAAGGTCTCAAATTAGTTGGACTGAAGTCGGTTATCCCTAGCAGAGAAACTGCAGAAACTCACTATGCAGTTCACGCTGAACGCCCATTCTACCCTGGACTTATCAAATTCGTAACCTCTGGACCCGTTGTCTGTATGGCTTGGGCCGGAAAAGATGCAATCGGTGTCGCCCGTACACTCATTGGTGCAACCAATGGCCGCGAAGCTGCTCCTGGAACAATCCGTGGAGACTTTGGAATGGATATGGGATACAACATGATTCACGGCTCTGATGCTCCTGAAACCGCTGAGTTTGAACTTGGACTCTGGTTCCCAGAAGGTTTGATGGATTGGGAACAAACCATCACATCATGGGTTTATGAATAACTGAGTCATACAGTAGTTGATTCACATGTCTAATGAAGTGATTGATGAGGCAGAGGCTGTCGAAGAAACGCTTCGCCAACCCATCGTCGCAGTCACAGGACATGTCGACCATGGAAAAACAAGTCTACTCGACTTGCTCCGTTCTATTGGTGGAAACAAAACCAATGTTATGAATCGCGAAGCAGGTGGAATTACACAGGAACTTGGCGTGACCAATGTACCCTCAGAATTACTTGTTAAAGCGATTCAAACCATGCCTTTCAAAGAAAAGCCCAAATTTGAGAGCCCTGGTATTATTTTTCTCGATACGCCAGGGCACGAATCATTTGGCTCCATTAGAAATCGAAGTGGTAGTGTTGCAGATATTGCAATTCTTATCGTCGATATCGTTGAAGGTTTCAAACCCCAAACAATTCAAAGTATCGAAATATTAGAACAAAACGACATACCTTTCATCATTGTAGGAAATAAAATTGACAGGATTCATCAATGGGAATCAAAACGTGGACGTTCTTCTTGGCAATCTTGGAATGAACAATCGAAAGATGTTCAGAAAATGGCTGATGACTATTATTTCAAACTACTCGGCCAAGTTGCTTCATATTCGAAATTTAATCTCTCAAAATATTGGGATGGCATCAAAACCTTCGATATCAAAAATGACCGTCTCTTCGTACCAATGAGTGCCAAAGAAGGCGAAGGGCTGCAAGATTTGCTCTTCGTGATTCTTGCTATGGCTGAAAAGTTTGCTCGTGAAGACCTAATCATTCACGCTGAAGATATGGCGGAAGGCTATGTGTTAGAATCACGAGAAGAAATTGGGGTTGGAAAAACCATTGATATAATTCTCACAAAAGGAACAATACAAGTTGGTGACAGTGTCGCATACAACACAAATGACGGGCCTATTGCAGATTTGAGTCATGCTGATGATTCGACAAGTGTACGCATCCGTTCGATTCGCAAACCGATGGGTATGGCGGAAATGAGAGATGCTGGGAAACGATGGGAAAATGTCCAGTTTGCTTCTGCTGCATCGGGATTGAAACTGGTAATTCCAAGAATGAAGGAAATTCATATTGGTAGCAAAATATTTTTCCCGAAGCCAGAAGAAGACTTAGAACTGATTTTCAAAGAAATGAAACTAGAAAACAAGAGAATTCGAGATGATGCACCAATCATGTGCAGTATCTGCAGTGAAGTTCTCTCACGAAAGGATTTTTCCACGCTTCATACCAATCCAAGTGCAAAGGGAGATGGCTTTTCTCAAGGTTGCCAAACAGCACGAGAAGTTCGCGAAGGTGCTGTTGTGAAAGCAAGGACTTTTGGTGGTCTTGAAGCTGTATTGTATGAATTGAAAAAGCGAAAAATTCCAATTAGTCATGCCGAAGTTGGGCCTGTCAACAAACGAGATGTACGTGAAATTCTTGCAACTGCTAATGATGAGCACAAATTCCTTATCGCCTTAGCAGTCAAAGGAAACGAACAGGTTGAACGAGAAATCAAAGAGGCTGAAAAATCTAATAAATCTGTTGATTTCAATTATGTTCAAGGAGATATCATTTACCAGATAATGGATCAAATTGATGAAAGAATTGAAGAGATTCGTGAAGAAACAGCAAATTCTGATTCGGGCCTTCTGTTCCGGCCAGCGCAAATCCGATATCTCAATATGTCATTTAAGGACAAACCCGCAGTCTTTGGAGTTCAAGTTCTCAAAGGTCAAATTCGAGTCGGCCAAGAGTTGCTGAGAAGTGATGGAACAGGTCGGATTCTCGGAAAGATTCTCTCGATTGGCACCGATGGTGAGAAAATCGCTCATGAAGGAGAACAAGTTCCTATTCAAGTCAATATCAGATTCTCAAGAAGCAACATCGTCGAGGACGAGATATTCTATGGTAATGTGCTCGAAGAAGATTCAAAGAACATGAGAAATGTGTCATTGAGCGAATCAGAAAAGGATGCCTTCATGGAGATAATCAAAATACATCAAGAAATACTCCAAGAATTTGGATATGGTTTCGGATGGAAACCCTAACCCGGCTTCTGCAAATTCATCTGACCCTTAATTTTGCATGACATAATCACACCTCACATTCATATATGGATAGACTGCGATGTCCTAATATCCTCGGAGGACAAACACATGGAAGCAGGATTTACTGGGACATCTGCAATGGGGCAAAACCCTGCCGCTCAAGACTTAATAGGGACTGTATCTGCTATTTCGAACAGTTTGATGAATGAAGTTGGTAAGGTAATTATCGGTAAGCCCCAAAACCTCCGACGGGTCACCGTTGGTATTTTATCAAACGGAAACATGTTACTCGAAGATTTCCCTGGTTTGGCAAAAACTTTGCTTGCAAATACCTTTGCTCGTGCATTAGGATGTAAATTCAAGCGAGTTCAATTTACTCCCGATTTGCTTCCTTCTGATATCATGGGGACTTACATGTATGACCAAAAATCTGGTGATTTCAAACTACGTGCCGGTCCATTGTTTTCAAATATCCTTCTTGCGGACGAAATTAACCGTGCTCCACCAAAAACACAAGCCGCTTTACTTGAAGCAATGGAAGAAAAGCAAGTTACCATTGAGGGAATTACCCACAAACTTCCTGCACCTTTCGTAGTTTTGGCTACTCAAAACCCAATCGAACAAGAAGGAACTTACCCGCTACCTGAAGCACAAATGGACCGTTTCTTGATGAAGATGAGCATGGGTTATCCAGACAGACCACAAGAAAAGGCAATTCTCGCTCGTAGAAAACTACGTGGAAAGGATGGGCACGATGTCGAACAAATCACATCTCCAAAGAAAGTCGTTGCAATGCAAAAAGCATTGGAAACTGTTCACGTTGACCCTGCGATTCTTTCCTATATTGTTGAAATCGTTCAACGCACTCGAGAAGACCATCGTGTTACCAACGGCGCTTCACCACGTGCATCACAATCGTTGTTCAAGACCGGGCGTGCTGCTGCCGCTATTGCTGGACGAAACTATGTCATTCCTGACGATGTCAAAGGAATTGCACTGCAAATTATCTCTCATCGTATCAACATGAAACCTGAAGCAAAGATTCGAGGAATCACCGGCATGCATATTGTTCGAAAGATCCTTTCCGAAGTACCCGTCCCTGTGATTCAACCCGCTTGAAATTTAACAGATGGGGTCATCATTGAAAGGGGAAGACCATTCTCCCTCAACATGTCCGAGGAGGTGCTAAGTTGAATCCCTACAAGATGGTCGTTGCAGTTGCAAATCAGAAAGGTGGTTGTGCGAAAACCACCACTGCGGTAAATTTGGCTGCAGCACTCGCCAAAGGCTCTTCCAGACAAGGACTTCCCAAGGCAAAAGTCCTGCTCATTGACCTTGACCCTCAAGGAAATTGTGCTACATCCTTTGGTGTTGAGAAGAAGAACATCAAAAAAACAGCATATGATTTACTTGCAAACGATTCTGGAGAAGATTTGCCCCTCATGGAAGAATATCTCATTGGCCCTAAGGAACTGACTCAATCAATGCGTGACGCTTGGAGTCTTCGCAACAATAACAAAAAGGCACCGGACAACCTCTCTGTCGGCCATTTGTGGTTATTACCTAGTGATATCCACCTCTCGGGTGCTGAAATTGAACTCAGTCACAAAATTGGACGAGAAACTCGTTTGCGAGAAGCCTTACTCCCGATTATCGATAACTTCGATTACATCATTATTGATACACCACCTTCATTGGGATTGCTTTCGATTAACGCAATGTGTGCTGCAAACTGGGTGATGGTCCCTGTGCAAGCGGAATACTATGCTCTAGAAGGTTTCAGTATGTTGATGAATTCTATCAAAATGATTCAGCGACGAATAAATCGAAACTTGAAAATTTTTGGTATCGCCATGACCATGGTCGATGCTCGTTCAAAACTCAGTCGACACGTATGTGATGAAGTCAATCGGAAAATGCCGAACAAATTGTTCAAAACCACAGTGCGCCGCTTGGTGAAAGTAGCCGAAGCACCTTGGAGTGGAGCACCGACCGTGCTACTCAACAAACCAACAAATTCTGGTGCTGGCGCTGGTTCTTTGGAATACTGGACACTTTCGAAAGAATTTCATCAGCGGGTCATTGAAATGCGCCGAGAATTTGGAGTTTCAGAAAACCCAAGATTGTTACTTGAGCGAAAAAACCGTTGATTTCTCCTTTTGAAGATTAACTTTTGGCCTTCAAATCGGTGTTTCATTGCATCATCTCTTCGCGCAGGTTAAGTATACTATAGAACAGAGCAGGTTCGGGATAGTTATGACAGGTGAAGGGATGACCTCGGTCAGTGTGAGTTACGAAGTACGTCGACAACTCAATACAATGCGAACGATGAGTGGGCACAAAAGTGTCAATGAACTGCTAACAGATTTGGTACGTGCTCATAAAATTTCTATGATGAATGGAGAAATTGAAACACTCCGAGATAGAATGAAAGCAGTAGCAGATGTCGAAATTGAACACCTGGTCGATCGACTTAATCTCGCACCATTCAAGGTTTGATTTTCATGATGGAATGGCGTCCAAAAGGATACGAATTCAATGCCAAAAACCTTGTCCGTGCACTGTTTAGCGAGCACACCGATGAAGGTAAATTACTCGAAGCTGCTGCTTGTGGCTATGTTGAAATCTTTGCATGTTCCAATGCTTGGAATGGTGTTTTATGGCTGATAATGAGCACTCTAAAGGAAGAAGGAAAACCCATCTATAATGGTGAAGAATTGAAAGCGCTTCAAGAATCATTGCCAATTGTTTGGCGTTGATTCACAAGGATTCACATTCCACGATAAAAGTGGACCATCTCGATTATTTATTTGCCAATCTGTGAAATCGATGACTGTCTCCAGCGTAGGTAAGAATATGCTGGAATTGAGGTTGTAATCACTGCACCGAACCAACAGATTAGAGTCCCTAGAATTATTCCATTTACTGGTAAAGCCCACGGTGCAATCAGCGAATACACGGCAACTGAAGATCCCCCTAGCATCATGGGCCCTGCTGCCCCTGTTGGGACATCAGAGCCTTGAGCCATCCATAGTGCCACCATTGTTGTCAAGAATATTGCAGGGAATACCGAGGCAAGGCCAGCAATGATTGGCTGACCCATACTGGATAACTGGACTGCAATTCCTATAGCAGTTGCAGCAGCTAATCCGCGCATAAGTAGGACTTTCTTAGTCACAGAATTCTTTCCTTTTGGCGCTTTTTGCGGAATCCAAGTCATCCATATTCCAAGTCCAAGTAATGCAACTAATCCAACAATACCGATCATGCTTTCAGAAAAAATATTGAGCGCTTGCGTTAATGAAATCGTCATCAAAAGGGCTAGGAGTGACCAGAATGCTAGAGAAACAAATGTCATTTGAGCAAGAGTCACTCCTTCTTTCATCCTAGGAATAACAACCCAAGATGCAACGAAAAGAGCATTGAGTAACATCCAAAACGGAATCAGTGACATACTGGTGGCGAGATCTTCTGAGCCACCTTCGATATACATTCCAATTGTTGCTGGAACAATGGTTGTGGGAAGAGTACCAAGTATTCCACCAATTATACCACCCCATTTCTCAATGGCTACAGTGACTAGAATTGCCACTATGCCAGCGAATAAAGCGGATAAAAGTACAGAGTACACTAATTGTTTCGAAATGCATTTCCTGTATTATTGTTACTAACTCCCTTCTTTGCAGGGTTTGACCCAATATAGCGTAGTGTTTGCATTTCAGACGGTAGCGAATGATTCGGCCCACTGCGTTCCCATTGATTGGGTCAAAACGAATCAGTGGGTTTGTGCATTAACCCTTTGATTCGTTAGAAAAACGATTGAATCAACGGTTGATTTAAAATAACGAAAGTCCACGCTAAAACATGCGAAAAAGCCAGATTTTTGTTTTGTTTGTGATTTTTTTATTACCTATGTCAGGCTGTATCGATGGTTCAGATGCCGAGGAAGAGTCCGGAGACCAGACAGTATCATCAACAAATCATCACCCTGTGATTTATGGTTATGTAGACTTTGGGGAGTACCAGCATCAAAACTTAACAAGCTTTTTTGATGTTCTTGTTTCACAAAATTATGCACATGCAATAGATTTTGATGGTACAATTACTCAATTCGGCATAGACACAAATCAAGATGGTGTAATCGATTTGGAAATAAATCAATCGAATGATGGCCCCGGATCCAAAATTGTAAACGGAAGCGACTCAGAAGTTTGGAAGAACCCGACTGAATATTACTTTTCTACAACTTCGGATGTGCAGTTTTGTTACCAGTGGTTATCAATTATTGCCGTGGATGATGACGGAGGCAAAACTGTTGAACCATTCATAATTTCATTTGAGTATGATGACCAAAACAATGAATGTCTAAAGACTTCATCGTATATTATTCTAGACTGAGAAAACGTATTCAAAGGGGGGCCCTCTGATTAGGCATCCAAGCAGTGGGTACCCTCTGCTTACCCATCAGAGCAGGTGGCCAGACTGCAAAGAAATCTTCATAATTGGACACTCCCCGTATGTAACTGATGGCGAGAAGTAAGAAATCAATGTTGATTGTCGGCGGAGTGGTTTTGGGAATTGCTCTGGTTGCAATTTTGTTTGGATACATAAAAATGCAGGATGGATTGGATTTCGACCCCCCTACTGATAATTTTTGGGGCGGAGAGGCAAGTGACACTCCAGATTCACTTTCAGACTTCTCTGTGACTGGAAGCCTATTGTACAATGTTTGGACCGAGGATGACGGTGCTTTGCCAAATGTGAGTATCGTTGATTCAAATGGAATTGAAATCTTTAACAAATGTGCGGGAGATCGTTGTAGTGTCCAAGAGGGTTTCAGGGAATTGGGTACTTTCGGAATACCCACCAACGATACCCAGACCTACACAATCACGGTGACTGGTGAAGGAAATGCATATGTTATGACTCCCGCCCAAGGGCTGGGTGATAGTTTACTAGGCATCGTATCCATCGTTGCGGGAGTTTGCTTTTCATTATGTGGATTAGTCATACTCATAATTGGCCTTGGGATGAAAGGTGGTGATGAACAATTGGTGCACATGGTTCAACCTGGAGTGGTTGGCCAACAACCAATGCAGCAACAACCTCAGCAACAGGTGCAACAGCCAGTCCAACAACAGTATCAACCACCTCAGCAATGAAAGAATTAACTATTTGCTTCCGGATAGTTTGGATATATCATATCAATTCTACACGATAAGCCAATTCTTTAGACTTTCAGTGGATCTTTTCGTGCCTACCCTTGAAACGACGTCGTTCACAAGGGCTTGCAGTGGGCCACTACAGATGCTAGGCGTGCTTACTCTACGAACTGTGCCAATTGAGGTGGTTGCCAACCTTCAGGTTTGAGCACCTTTCCATCCTCG
This sequence comes from Methanobacteriota archaeon, assembly GCA_018662825.1. GTDB lineage: Archaea > Thermoplasmatota > Poseidoniia > Poseidoniales > Poseidoniaceae > MGIIa-L1. The sequence continues at coordinate 18,990 of JABJFI010000032.1, forward strand.
CGTCGAATTACTTTCCCATCAACAAGTTTGGCCATATTGGAACGGTGAACTTCATTGAAGGCATCATCATAGATGTGTTGCATTCCGTGGTTGATTATGGTACCTGCAAGGATATATCCAATATCTGCAAGAGCATCAAGAACTTCGACTAAATCACCAGTACGAGCAGCTTCTGCATATTCTTCCACTTCTTCTCGAAGTAATTTAATTCGTAATTCAATCATATCTTCCGGGCCCAGAGCAGGGGTGTTGAGTTTGGGGATTTCAAAGGCTTCATTGAATTCAAGTAGTGATTTGACAAGATGGTTCATGATTTACGGTGAGCCGTCAAAGCACATCAACCTTCCATAGGTGTATTGTGACAACAGTCATCAACATGTTCTCGATTTAGAAACATTTAGTCCAACATAAATCCGGCGTTGGGCTCAGACATAAATCCGATAATGAGTGCAAGGAGAAGAATCCATCCGGTTAACATGGATACACGGAATAATACCGTTTGAAAATCCTTGATTTTTTCTTTTTTCAAGACCACCCAGATGTTTAATGCCGCCATCATTCCTGCAGATGCAAGAAACCATATTCCATCCATTGGGTCACTGATAGCAAAGCAAGCAAACCAAACCAACGTTAACTGTATGGTTGTACGTGTGGTCGCATTTTCTCCAAATTTGGATGGGAATGAATGTATTCCACTCTCGCGGTCACTCTCTACGTCCATTCGAGCATAATTGATATCAAATGCAGCAATCCACAAAGCAACGCCCAATGAAATTGGAAGAATGGTTGGAGCCCACAGGAAATCCGTTCCATACTCAAACATACCAGTAATTGCCGCCCAGCTGTGTACATCCGCTGCTATAGCCACCCAGGCGCCCGCAGGGGCAAGGCCCAAGCAGAGTCCTAGCCAAAGATGACACAACCAAGTGTAGCGCTTCGTGTATGGGTAGACAACAAAAACGAGAACAGGAAGCCATGCCATCATGAGTGCAACAGGGTTAAGCAGGCCCGCACCGATGAGTAGCATGGCCAAGAACGCGGCAGAAAGCGTCCATGCCGTTTGAAGGCTCATCTCACCTGAGGCGAGAAGGCGGCCTTCTGTTCGAGGATTTGCTGCATCAATATCTCGATCGATAATGCGATTCAGGGCCATGGCAAGTCCGCGTGCGCCGACTGCTGCAAGAAGAATCCACAGCAGATCAATTCCGGGAGAAATATTGAATTGCTCAAGGGCAATGAAATAGCCGATGAGAATGAAAGGGAGGGAAAACAGTGTATGTTCGATTTTTATGAAAGATAGAATTTGCTTGACATCCATCATTCATTCCCTCCAAACGACAGATGGGGTGGCCATTGATATTTTTCCAATTCAGGGTGTTGACCCACTTTCTCAAGTGTTTCTGGGGAATGCAATGTGATGGAAGGCCATCTGCGCACACCATGCTTTACGGAAGGAATTGGTGTAGTAGCATCCCAACAAAGGCGTTGCCTCTGTTCGTCAAAGGTGAGCCCTCGCCCGACATCAAACCGCGAGGTAAGTTGCCATAAAAGGCGGCGGTGAGCTTTTTCGCAATGCAAATCAAGGTCATCGTTAGTGATAAAGAGCCAGCGAAGTGAAAATAAATTATCTAATTGCCAAATTGATTTTCGCAATTGAGAAATACGCTCTATTCTCGATGCTTCAGCATCGTCATTTGATTCGGATTGTCCATCTTGAGGGGTCGGTGAGTTTTCAATGTGGGTTGTGACAACCATGATGCTATCTCGTAGCATTCTCGCATCAGCAACATGTTCCAATTTGAGAACGTCTTCAAGACCAGAGAATCCAGGTGCCTCGCCTTTACCTTGCCTCCATTCAGGTGTAGGTTGCGCATATGAGCCTTCGAGCGGTTCACCCTCTGCACGTGGGTCTCGCTCTGCCAGAGTTGTGGCATCGATGAGGAGTTTACTGTGTACATTTTCATACGGACTGGCCGCTTCAAGCGAATCAGCAACCATGCCATCAAGGACCAGAACATCGGTTGCAATATCGACCTTCGAATGCAGTGCGTCAAGAAGTGCTTCCAAATTCTTAGGGTTTTGATGTTCATCAACTGCAATGATTGTTTTGAGGAACATCATTTGCCCAGCCCCCAACAAACCAAGTGCTGTTTTCCGAGCTTGACGCGGATAGCGTTGCTTAGAAGCAACAATGGCTAAATTATGGAATCCAGATTCCATTGGTAGGTGAACGCTTTTCACGTCACGATGTTGGAAATTGAGAACGGGTGAAAATTGCTGACCAATCGCTTCACCCAGATGCCCGTCTTCCATTGGTGGCAATCCAACAATGGTTGCAGCCAAAACAGCATCCTTTCGGCAAGTGATTGCAGTGACATGCATGACTGGATATTGGCCCGTCAGTGAATAGAACCCGAAATGGTCACCAAATGGCCCCTCAAGTCGAGTCTCGCCAGGAATACAATAGCCTTCGATGACAATATCGGCTTCAGCGGGCACCATCAAATCTTGAGTGAGTGCTTTGGTAATCGGCAATGATTTACGACCTAGTATACCAGCGAATTGGTATTCGCTCAAGTTATCTGGAAGTGGAGAAATTGCTGAAAAAATGAGTTCTGGAGGGCCACCCATGCAGATTGCAACCGGCATACGCTCATCTCCACCAGCGTCTTTGACGGCAGCAGCGTGTTCCGCTCCATGTTTGTGTATTTGCCAATGAAGTCCGATCTCTTTGGGGCCGAATACTTGAGCACGATACATGCCAAGGTTGTGCTCTCCATTTTTCGGATTCTTGGTTACCACAAGTGGGAGAGTGACAAATGGTCCACCATCTTTTGGCCACATCGTAGGAATTGGAAGTTGAGTCAAGTCGATAGGTAGTTGCACTCGTTGGCATTTCCCCTTACGCTTTTTCTTAGGAGGCATTGCCAAAGCATCACGAATTAGAGGTAAGCCTTTCCATGGCCTACGCATATAGAGGCCGATGTCAGGTTTCATCATAGCGACCATTCGGTCACCGATTTCAGTTTCATGACTGGCGCCCAATGCGCGTAATGTTCGGTCTTTACCTCCAAACAAATTCATTGCTAATGGGATGTTACTGATGGTTCCATCAGCAAGGCGAGGCTGTTCAAACAAAACTGCAGGTCCGTCGTTTTTGACCAGTAAATCAGCAATTGCTCCTGCTTCAAACTGAACATCAACCGGGCGAGCAATACGCAGTAATTCACCGCGTTGCTCGAGATGGTCGAGCCACCGCTTAGAAGTACGCCACGCCACAACCTGCCGTAGTGGGACCTCCCTTTGAACCGTCGTATTCACACAATAGGCCGAATTTTGAGCGTGGAGAGAATACATTCATTGAAAACTTACACCGATTTGTAGGGATGTTAAATGTACATTCTTTGTATCGTCATTGTTTATCTTGAGCGTCGGACTTGCTGGCGCTGAAAGAACACCATTTCTTTCACTCATATCTTGACTTACCTTGCAGGCTTTTATCGCAGTCTTGCATCGAATAACTGAAAATCGAGCCAACAGCATCAACCGTTTCTTTCATGGACTTGATTCCTCAGTTGCTGTTCATGGGGGGCGAAGCGAAGATGTTCGATGTCTTGGTAATCGGGGCAGGCCCTGGTGGGGGTTCTGCGGCTCTTCATGCCGCTCGGGCAGGTTTGTCAACACTAATTGTTGAGGCTGACCCAGAAATTGGTACGCCTGTTCACTGCGGGGAATGCCTGAGTGAACTCGCCGTTGAGAATCTCGATTTGGAACTCCCCGAACATGTCAAAGCGCTCGATGTAAAAGGTATCCGAGTCATTTTTCCCGATGGGACAGAAAAGTTGCTCACCGAGAGGGGCTATGTTCTTGAAAAACATCTTTTCGAACGATGGTTATGTGATGAGGCAATAAAAGAAGGCGCTGAATTAAAACTACACCATCGCGTGACCTCAATGGAGAGAGTTTTCAATAGCGAAAATCAATTTTCCTATTGGGATATTGATGGGAAAGGCGAAGGTTTCCCATTACAGTGTAAATCAGTGATCGATGCATCTGGGGTGTCCGGAGCAGCATCTAAACTTCTTGACATGGGTACCGAAGTCGAGGTAATCGCTGGATTTCAATACGAAATATTGGATGTCAAAAACGATGGTTATCTTGACTTTTATTTGTGGCCAAAGTACTCTCCACATGGTTATGTTTGGATGATTCCAAAAGAAGGCGGAAGAGCCAATGTTGGTTTGGTAACAACCGATAAAAAAGGTGCGATTAAGTATCTAGATTCGTTCATCAAAGACACTTATCTTGATGGTAAACCAATCGTTAATCCTCCTTGGCGAGCGGAAGGTATCAAAGTACGTCCTTTTGGGGGAACTATTCCGATTTCAGGTCCGCGTTCGGTCACAGTCGATGATGGTTTGATTTTGGTCGGCGATGCTGCAGGTTTCACCTCACCTCTGTTTGAGGGCGGCTCTCACTTGGCACTTTGGTCTGGACGAGAGGCTGCAAAAACCATTGCATCGATATTACGTTCTAAATCAACACTTTCCAAAGAGCAATTGATGGTCTATGAAAAGTCATGGAAGAAGAAATTCCCACCATATTCGAAAATCCTCAAAGGCAAAACAGCCTTGTACGAATTAACAGATGATGAAATGTCGATTATGGCGCGTTGCTTACCTGAAGAACTCGGCAACATGTCGCCTTTGCAAAAAGTAGGCATAGGGTTGAAAATCCTCGTCCGCAAACCAATGTTATTCACTAAAAGGGTGATTCATGTCCTCCTTTCTTTTGGATACTCCCGTGCCAAATTCTTTGGTTGGTGAACTCCAACCATCTTCGAGTTGAACACGCGCAACCTCCTTGAGGGAGCATCACGACCAATGTCCATGTGGGGGTTGACAATGTGGCTTGCCATCATTGCAGCAGTCGTATTGCTGGTTCGTCCTTTGCTTCAACAACAATCAAAACCAGCCTCAATAACATTTCATATTCTCATGGCTTTGCCGTTTTTTGCTCTAGCGAGCCGTTTTCTTGTCAACGATACATCGTTTGCTCATGTCGTCTCCTATGGCGGTGAAGAACTTCCTCTTCGCTATCGATTTGCTGCGACATGGGCTGCTCGTGAAGGCCCACTATTGCTTTGGGTCATGTGGATGACGGTGTTGGCCTTTATTTGGAGAAAACCAATGAATGGGGAAAACACCGACACAACCCATCCTCTCCGACTCCGATTGATTTATGGTTTCAATCTGCTTCTATTACTCCTTGCTTTAACCCTCGACCCCTTCAAAGAAAGCACGAATATGGGAATTGGTCAAGGTTTGAATGAATTATTGCAAACCGACCTCATGGTGATACACCCGCCACTTATTTTCTTAGCTTATTCATTATGTTTACATCTGAGTTCAATCGCTCTTTCATCGATGTTTACAGATTCTAAAGGAATTCAAGAACGTATGCTCAGCATCGTTCGCCCGGGCTTATTTGTATCAACGCTTGGAATTGGTTTAGGCGGGTTATGGGCTTACTTAATTCTCGATTGGGGCGGATATTGGGCTTGGGACCCTGTTGAAACCGGTTCACTGCTGCCTTGGCTTGCCTTGGTTTTCATGGCCCACCTTCGCACTAGGCCTGGCAAAACATCTGAACAAACTTGGATTGGTGCAGGTTTGGCCGCAGGTGGACTTGCGTTATTTGCTACACTTGTTACTCGTGCAGGCGGCGTTTGGGCATCTTCAGTCCATACCTTTGTCACTGATTCAGCAGGTACGCCTCCATCTGATGCATTTTCACGGATGATGGTACTCAAATCTGATGCTACAGCAGGCGTAGAGGTAATGACCTATCTGGTAATCTTACTACTTTTTATTGGGTTTTGGCTCCAATTACAACGAAATTCCGAGAAAAACTGGAAACCTACGCCACACTCGCTTCGTCTTTTCAGTCTGCCATTAATTGGAGTAATACTTGCTTTAATCCTCCAATTATATATCGATCAATCGTGCGATTCCCAAAATCTACCTTCGTGTTCAGTCACTTTGGATGCAACTGTGTATGCCTTAATTCCATCCTTTGTCTTCTCATCCCTTCTGTTTGCACCACTTGCCCTTGAATTCTTCTTAGGCGATGTTCGCACACCAAGACCTTCAGTAGAAGGTTGGAGTTTTGGTTCGCTCGTTCAAACAGGTGAAAAAGACAGAACGAACTCTTTGTTTTTCATCCTTCTATTGGTTGCCATTTTTATTTTTGGCCTTACAGATAATTTCCTCTATACGGCCCTCTTTTTAATATTCTTTACACCACTGTTTTTTGCCGAGGATGCAACAAAATTGTGGGCACATGGTGCAGGAGGCGTGATGCTTGGTCTTGCCGGTGCTTGGTCAGGAATGGTTGAGGTATTAGCGGCTGGCATCATTATTCTGTTTTTTATTCTCCCGTGGTTGCTTGTTCCTGAATCAGAAGAAACATCATCGTTCTCCTTTTTTGAGAAGAAATCCCAGCAAAAAATTGCCTTATGGGCCTCAGTAGGAGTCATAGGGACTTACTTGGTTTTGACAATAGTGCTTCTTTTATCAAGCATTGATGCCATCAATTTCGAGGGCCATGAATTGTATGGGGCCCCGTTCCTAATGGCATTTGCAGGTTCGTTGTTTTTGTATTCTAATCGCCGGCATGATGCAAAACGAAATGCTTGGCTCCTCATTGGTACACTATTGATTTCAATTCTTTTCGCCATATGGCAACCTGTGGCCTTTGGAATGGATTCCAGTACCGCCATATCTTCACTCATTGTCCGAGGTGTTTTGGCATGGCTGACACTCCCTATCTTGATTCTCGTCGTTGTTCCAATGGTGAAAGAAGTCGTAATTACCCAAGGCATTGAACGTTCAAAAATCCCAATTTGGAGAAGAATTCCTCTTGGGGCACACCTTGTTCATCTTGGCCTGTTGTTGTTGTTAATTGGGCATGTATATACAACGGTACTTATCGATAGAGGGGATGCAAGCCATCGAGTGACCATGGTCAAAGACGAAATCGTATTCGATGGAAATTATGGATACGAATTTACAGGTCTGCGAATGACAACCGAAGACCTTGAAGTCGGTAATGGCTATGTTGGAATTCAAATTAATGTCTATGAACTTGAAAACGACGGGGTTGGGGACAAAATCGGAACCGTTGAACCAGGAATGTTGCGGTTTGATACAATCACAGATTCAGGTTTTGTACTTTCATCGAAATCACGTTCCGAAGTGGATACTCTCACTCGTTGGAGCGGGGACATGGTCTTCATTTTTGACGGAAGTCAGGCCAATGGATTGATGCAAGAAACAGTAGCAAACGGTTCTGATTCAGTTCAGATTGTGCGAGTAACTGTCTACGACCTACCAGCCTCTCACATGGTGTGGCTCGGCTGGACTACTATGCTACTGGGAATGGGCGTGGTTGTTCTTGGAGACATTTCCAAAAACGAGCGACTGAAGGCTAAAACAATCACTTCAAATGAAGAAGAGTGAACAACTTCTTCTCCAATGCAATTATGAAGGGGGCGATGGTCGCCGAACTACCCGAAAGGGAGGTTATACTATGGAAGAAGGAACAATTGTCCACGTGGATTATGAACTTTACAACAATGAAACAGGTGATCTCATTGAGACAACCCGTGAAGCAGTCGCTAAGGAACACGAAGCACATCAAGAGAACCGCACCTACGAACCAATGGTCTGTATCGTTGGCGGAGGACAACTTATTCCTGGTTTTGAAGCCGCTCTTGCTGAAGCAAAGAAAGGCAAGGAAACTGAAATTGTTATCGCTCCAGAAGATGCTTATGGTGAAAAAGATGCAGAACAAGTTGAAACAATCAGTATCGACAAACTAATCCGGGCTGTTCAAGACCCAAATTCACTCTACATTGGCGCTCCAGTAACTATCAATGGACGTCAAGGGCAACTCTCCTATCTTGCAGCAGGACGTGCTCGAATTGATTACAACCACCCAATGGCTGGTAAATCTCTCAAGTATTCGTTCAATATCGTTGATGTTATTGAAGGAAAAGAAGACAAGGTGACTGCACTTCTTCAAGCAAACACTGGGCATTCAGGTTTCGAAGTTAGTTTCTCTGGAGACGACCTTTCAATCGTGTTGCCACAAACAATGCTTTTCGATACCAATGCAGCTATGCTCAAATTCCGCTTAGTCACCACAATCCGAGATGCGATTGAATGTGGCAAAGTTTCTTTCATTGAAGTACACGAGCCTCGAGGATTCGGTGTTGAAGATGAAGATGACCATGACCACGACCATGACCACGACCATGGTGAAGACCTCTCCTCACTTTCTGTTGCTCAACTAAAGGAACGTTGCAAGGCAGCTGGTCTACCCGTTGGTGGAAAGAAAGCAGATTTGGTTGCTCGTCTTTCACAAGAAGAAGAGTGAATACATTTTGGCTTGAATCAAACGAATCAACAGCATCCGCCCCCAAAGGATATTGAAGAGATGCCCTAGGCGAGAACAGGGATTGTAATGTCGGCTCTTGAGGAGATTGAGGAACAACTTGCTTCTGAGCATCCTTCATTGCCTTCAGAAGTTTATTCCACACTTGAAAAAAGTGCATTATGGCTTACACTTATTGGGCTCGGCCTTTTTGCAGTTGGTTTCGTGGCTGTGAATGATTTTGTTTGGACCGATGGCCTCAAGCCAATTGTCTGGGATCCCATCATGGAAGATGCCGGTTCTGCTGGCGATGCTGATTATAACCCGATGAATACAATGCTATACACTTTCAGCATGTTGGCCAGTGTGCTTGTTCTTCAGGCGTTGTTTCGAAAAGCAAAATTCCCTGCTGATGACCGTATGCTTTTGGCACTCATTACTTGGGTGTGCCTTGCACCAGCATTACGGGTCTTAGAGGATGCAGATTTCTTTAGTTCTGAGATGGATTGGTTGTTTATTTCACCTATAATTCATCTTCATTTGGCTGCTTGGCTTGTTGTTGTAGCAGGACTTTCCCATTATCTCGCTTCGCAGTGGGATGGCATTGATACTGACCGTGTAGAAGCAAAAGTTAGAATTTCTCTATTGTCAATTCTTTCACTTGGATTGTTTTTACATTGGGCCTACCTGTATCAACCAGAATACACCAATCACGAGGGCATAGGGATGTTTTGGGTTATCGTGGGATTAGCCTCTGCCTTTGCAATACTCTTTGCAATTATTATCAAAACTAGAGGATGGCCTGCAATTACTAGAGGAATGCTTGCATTTGGTGCATCAGCCAGTATGCTTGGCTTTGCACATTGGCTTCAATTCCTTTCAACCCCATGGGCCCAAGAGAGTTCAAGGGTTTCTGAATCCATAGTTTGGTGGCCTCTTTTGGTTGTCTTTGGAATTCCTGGATTAGTCTGCTATGCGATGTATCAACGAGGTAAAGATGACGCACTTCAACTCCAACTTACAGGTTATGAAGCCGGTGTACTTCCACAAGGAATCAGTCTCAAAGCATGGGAGGATGCAGGTGATGAAATTCAACACCACCCCGTCGAGATGCTTTCAAGAACCGCTCTTCTCGCAAGTCCAATGGTTTTAGCAATGGTGTTTGGCCAATTATGCGATGGATTTGCGACAATGGTCGGAATCGACTTTTTTGGTTATGGAGAAAAACACGTTGTCAGTAATCAAGTAATCCAATATGGGTCTGAAGTGAACACAATGCTTGGCATTGAGTTCGGCAAAGGGGCTTGGTTGTTCGTTCTTTTGAAAGCGACATTGGTAGCAGCAATCACTTGGATGTTCATTGAAATGAAAGTTGAAAAAAGGCAACGTCATATCCGCATTCTCATCGTTTTGGCCGTTCTAATCGTCGGATTGGCTCCTGGATTGCGAGACATCGGCCGACTCATGCTCGGAGTATAGGAACAATTGTTCCGATAACCTGCACTGTAGTAGTGTTAAAGACGGCCGCCGCCTCCCTTGATATGAGGGGTGAAGATGGACCGATTACCTACCCGTGTGAATCGCAGCGACCCTGAGTTCGTAGAACACAAAGTGTTCAACCAAACTCTCATTGATACTTTACAGGAGCGTTTGGCAGTCGCATCAAATGGCGGGGGCGGCAAATATGTTGAACGACACCGAAGTCGAAACAAACTTCTTGCACGGGAGCGAATTGAACGTATTATCGACCCTGGGACTGCTTTTTTGGAACTTTCACCTCTTGCTGCTTTCGAACTTTATGATGGCCGCGCACATTCTGCGGGAATTGTTACGGGCGTGGGAATGGTTCATGGTCGAGAGTGCCTATTTGTGGCGAATGATGCTACGGTGAAAGGCGGTTCTTACTATCCAATGACCGTGAAGAAACATATTCGGGCTCAAACTGTGGCTCATGAGAACCATTTGCCATGTATCTACCTTGTTGATTCAGGTGGAGCATTTCTCCCAATGCAAGACGAAGTCTTCCCAGACATCGGCCATTTTGGCCGGATATTCCGCAATCAAGCTCGTATGTCGGGAGATAAAATTCCGCAAATAGCAGCCGTCTTAGGTTCGTGTACTGCTGGTGGTGCTTATGTTCCCGCAATGAGCGACGAATCGATTATTGTCAAAGGAAACGGGACAATTTTCCTTGCAGGCCCTCCATTAGTGAAGGCTGCAACAGGCGAAGAAGTCACTGCAGAAGAGTTAGGTGGAGCGGACGTACACACTTCACAATCAGGTGTAGCCGACCATTTCGCCGAAGATGAAAATGAGGCTTTACGAATGGTTCGCAACGTCGTAGAGAATCTTGGCCCTCGAGAACTCGCTCCTTCTGCAAGCGTAGCCCCAGAGGCCCCGGCCCACGATGTAGATGATTTACTCGGTTTGATTCCAAATGATAATCGAACACCGTTTGATATCAAAGAAATCATTGCACGTATTGTAGACGGCTCACGATTCCATGAATTTAAATCCCGATATGGCACGACATTGGTTTGTGGATTTGCCCACATTCATGGCCATAAGGTCGGCATTGTAGCCAATAATGGGATTTTGTTTTCCGAATCATCCTTGAAAGGAGCCCACTTTGTTGAATTATGTGGTCAGCGAGGAATCCCCCTCGTCTTTTTACAAAACATCACTGGATTCATGGTTGGTAAAGCGTATGAAGCCGGCGGTATCGCAAAAGATGGAGCCAAACTTGTTACTGCAGTATCATGCGTCAATGTTCCTAAATTGACAGTGATTATTGGAGGCTCACATGGTGCAGGAAACTACGGAATGTGTGGTCGGGCCTACGACCCGCGCTTCTTGTTCATGTGGCCAAACAGCCGAATATCAGTAATGGGCGGGCCTCAGGCTGCAGATGTTTTGACTACTGTCAAGCAAGACCAACGTGTTCGAGAAAGCCTACCTGCGATGGTAGGGGAAGAACTCGAATCATTCCGTGCACCAATCCTTGAGAAATATGAAACTGAAGGAAGCCCCTATTATTCAACGGCTCGACTTTGGGATGATGGAATAATCGATCCCCGAGATACTCGAGATGTCCTAGGGTTGTGTTTGGCAACGGCGCGAAATGCCCCCCTCCCAGATGACCGCTTCGGCGTTTTCAGAATGTGATATATTTTCAATTAAAAAATTAAAAATGCAATTGGAGTTTTTAAGATGATAATGGATACACCGCCACCGACAGAATTGGTAACAATCGAAATACAAGGCTCTGGATGCCACATAATATTAGACCGTGAAGACAAGTTTAACGCCCTTAATGTTCAGATGATTACTGAATTGTGTACTTTGTTTGAATGGACTGCTGAGCGTAGTGTCGGCATTCAAGGCGAACTTGCCGATTCAAATGGAGTATCGTTTCTTCGAACTCTAGTTCTGTCTGGGGCAGGGCGTCATTTCTGCGCAGGTGCAGACATCAACATGATGCGCGATGCAGGCGCCAATTCTCCTGAAGAAAACCGAGTTGATTCCGAACGCCTTGACCGACTATTCAACGGCCTGTGGTCACATCCCTGTTTTACCATCGGGGCAATTCAAGGAGTCGCTTTAGGAGGGGGGGCTGGACTTGTAGCATGTTTAGACCATGTCATTGCGACATCAAATGTCAAAATCGCTCTTTCTGAAGGTAAACTCGGAATTCTTCCTGCAGTCATTGGGCCCTATGTCTACCGTCGTCTTGGCTCAGCATGTTTCCGTAGACTTGCTATGCAAGCCAGTCGAATCGATGCTACTGAAGCACTTCGAACTGGATTTATTGAAGCAGTGGTCGATACGCCCGATGACCTCTCACCAGAAGTTGATGTTTTGATTGAAGAAGTTCTTGGAACGGGTCCTCAAGCGGTAACATTGGCCAAAGAATTGACACTTGAATTCGACCGATGGACTGGAAGTGATGAAGAGTTGCGAGAATTCACTCTTGATTTTACCAGTAGAATGCGTGGTTCAAAAGAGGGTCAAGAAGGCCTTTCTTCATTCCTCGACAAACGTCCTGCAAACTGGAAAAACGAATGAGGGGACGCAATGGTAAGCAAAGTCTTGGTTGCAAATCGAGGTGAAATTGCTTGTCGAATTTTACGTGCTTGCCGTGAAGCAGGCCTTACGAGTGTGGCTATTTATGCTGCGAATGATTCGAAGTCACTATTTGTCGAACTTGCAGACCAAGCCATTCTTTTGGAAGGAGATTCAATTACTGAAACCTACCTCAATCAGAGACAAATTTTGGAGATCGCAGAATCTACTGGCGCAGATGCACTGCACCCCGGATTCGGTTTTCTCTCAGAACGAGCAGATTTTGCTCGTGCAGTCACTCAAGCAGGGATACAATGGATTGGGCCAAGTCCATCAGCCATCGAAAAAATGGGCGACAAAATGACCGCTCGAATCACCATGAGAGATGCTGGAGTGCCCGTTATTCCTGGCGAAGAGATTGAGACAGAAGATGAAACTGAAGCTCTTATCGCCATAGAGCAAGCCAGTACACGCGTTGGCTACCCTTTGTTGCTCAAAGCCTCATCTGGTGGCGGCGGTAAAGGAATGCGTGCTGTTGAACACCCTGAAGATCTACTTGAAGCGGCCCGAAGTGCACGCCGTGAAGCCTTAGCAGCATTTGGTGATGGCCGAGTCTACCTTGAACGATTACTCACAGGTTCGAAGCATGTCGAAATTCAAATCCTTGCTGACCGTCATGGGCGCATCATTCATCTTGGAGAGCGGGAATGCAGTGTTCAACGTCGCCATCAAAAAGTGTTCGAAGAAGCACCGTGTTCTACAATGACTGAAGAGATTCGTTCTGCAATGGGTAAAGCAGCAGTTGCAGCAGCCATGGCAGTTAATTATGAAGGGGCAGGAACCGTTGAATTTTTACTTGCACCATCCGGTGAATTTTTCTTCCTTGAAATGAATACTCGCATACAGGTTGAACATCCTGTGACTGAATTGGTTACAGGTGTTGATATTGTCCGAGAGCAGTTGCGTATTGCAGCAGGAGAGCCAATGTCTTGTGGAGAATTGCATATGCGTGGCCACGCAATAGAAGTTCGTCTCTATGCTGAAGACGCAGCACAGAATTTCCTACCTGCCATAGGGCCGCTCGCTGTATTTCAACCACCAGAAGGGCCGGGAATACGTTTGGATACAGGCGTGCGTGAAGGTGATGAAGTCACTCCTAATTACGACCCAATGTTGGCCAAACTGATTGTTTGGGCACCATCACGCGATGAAGCCTTACAACGTATGCGACGCGCCTTGGATGAATTCGTAGTATTAGGAACGACGACCAATATTCGGTTTTTGCGGGAACTATGTGATGTGCCTGATGTTGTAGAGGGAACAACAGACACGACGATGATTGACCGTTTATGGCCTGAAGGCTGGTCGCCATCACTCCCGATTGAATTTGAGGATGGCGCTCTAATGGCAGCAGCAGTCGCTGAAAGCGCAGGCCTACATCGTCAATCCACCTCAATGGCTGAATCCAATGAACACACAGGCCCAGTTAGCCCCTTCATGACGCTGAATAGGAGGTATCCTTGATGCAACATCAATTTAGAACAGAGCAAGGGTCTGTTGAAGTCATCGTTGCCAAGCAAGGAAATGTTTGGCATCTTGGCGAACACCAAGCCACGGTCGAATCCGATGGCCGATTACGCATTCATCTTGCAAGTGGTGCCTCAGGCTTAGCAACAGTTGCCAAAGTTGGTGACACATGGTGGATTCATTTTGAAGGGCATACCTTCTGTTTGGAACGAATTGAGCCGGGCGCTTCCCAGTCTGGAGAGGAGGGTGGCTTAACCGCACCAATGCCAGGTAAGGTCATCGACGTTCTGGTTAAAGTCGGCCAAGCTGTCGAAGCAGGTCAAACACTGATGGTTCTGGAAGCAATGAAAATGGAGCATAGGATTCTTGCATCAACATCTGGCCACATAAAGGGGATACATTTTGCAGCAGGTGAACAAGTACAGCAAGGTTCAGTTTTACTTGAAATAGATGAAGACGAAGATTAACGGTTCCGCCAATTTCCAGAAATAATTTCTTGATATTCAATTCCTTCTTCTTGATTATAGACATAGGTCCATGCCCATTCAGTACCGTGTTCAGTTTCGATTTGAACAATGGTACGAGAAAATAACGAGTGCTCAGAATCATAGCCATAGAACCCCTCAATAGAATCCAAAGTTTGTAAAGTAGGATACACTTGATCGATTTGATAGATTTCACCTTGAATCACACCATTATCACTTGCAATCATTCCTGGATAGTTGCCAAGGTCGAGAATTGTTCCACTTGCCGTGGCTGAAATACCTTCACCCACACAGTATTCTACCAATGTAGAATGCCGTTGTTCCCCATGCATGAGGGTCCCATAGACGAAAAGATTCTCTATCGGATAACTTGGGGTAAAGTTTTCAATAGCGTTTTTTAATTCTTCAATTGGAAGTTTTCTCTTTTTTAGCCCATTGATGATAAGAGTGGAGTACGTGGTTGTTGGTTGAATAAAGCGATTCTCTTTGCGTTTCTCAGTGACACAATAAGTCAACGCGTCTACAAATGTTCCATTTGGTAAAATCACCTGCACCTTTCTACGTTCATATGCTTCGAACTTGATTCCCTCTTTTTGGTCCATGGCCTTTAATGTGGCATCATCCATTCGAAACAAGACACCAGGAACTGCGTGCCCCCGTCCCGTTTCCACCACATCTGCGGCACCACCTTCTCTACTCCTTGAATAATAGTGAAATTTCATCGAATAGTTTGGTAGCCAACACGAACTGACTTCGACCAATCCTTCAAATCGAAGATTTTTCTTTTCACACCAAGACTTCCAATCATCCCAATCGAGGTTGGAGCCGTAGCCAAAATACAGGGTTCCGCCATCTTCCATGTGTTGTCAGTGGCGCAAGAATATATCAAATCTTACCGAATTATCCCCAACTGCAGGGTTCAAGAATTTCTTGTCCACCCATTAAGGATTGCAAAACTTGAGGAATTCTAACACGCCCATCTTCCATCTGGTTTTGCTCCATAATGGCAACCAATGCACGTGATGTAGCAACAGCGGTTGAATTGAGGGTGTGAGCAATTGGTTGTCCTGCATGACCAGGTTGGCCATAGCGGATTTGTAAACGGTTTGCTTGATAATCAGTGCAGTTCGAGCACGATACGATTTCTTTGTATTGATTTGCACCAGGAATCCATGCTTCAAGGTCATATTTTCTTGCAGCAACAGTGCCCATATCACCCGTACAAATATTCACGACCTCGTAATGCATTTCTAGTGCATCCCAGAGGTCAAGACAGTTCTGTAACAATTCTTCTTGAAGGGCCCAGGATTGTTCAGGGCTTGCAATTATGATTTGTTCAATTTTTGTGAACTGATGAACACGCCAAATTCCTAGATCAGATTGGCCATGAGAACCGACTTCCCTTCGAAAGCACGGCGAGACGCCTACGATACGTAAAGGCAAGTCATTTTCAGGAATAGTTTCACCCATGAACATGGCAGTAAGGGGGTGTTCTGATGTCGCAATCATGTAGTAATTATCTGGCTCAACACCATACATGACCGTCTCGAAATCCGATAGGTCGGTTACACCTTCGTAGGCTTCGCGATTCATCATAACTGGAGGCTGGACAAAAGTATAGCCACGTTCACGGATAAAATTGACAGCAAATTGTTGCAAAGCAAAATCGAGTCTTGCCAAGTCACCTTTGAGGAAGTAGAACCGACTTCCAACAATTTTCGCAGCACGTTTGAGGTCAACCCATTTATTCATCTCAATGAGCTCATTGTGAGTACGAGGTTCAAATTCAAAGGTTGGTTTTTGCCCGTGCACGCTGTGTTGGGTATTACCTGATTCATCAGCACCGACCGGAACATCTGGATGAAGAATATTTGGAATACTCATTCGAAGACGGTCTCGTTCTGCCATTGCTTGGTCAGTTTTATGTTCCATTTCAGTAATCTGTGCACCTAAATCAGCAACTTCTGCAAGAATGCGTTGAGCCGCTTGCTCATCACCAGACTTCTTTGCCGCACCAATGCCGCGAGCAGCAGTGTTTTTCTGTGCACGAAGTTGATTTGTATCGTGTTGAAGATTAATCCATTGTTGGTCGTAAGCAATGACTTGGTCAATTTTATCATGAGGAATTCCACGTTTGTCATGGTCCTTACGTATGATATCTGGTTCATTTCGGAACAAGTTCATATCAAGCATATTTCCACCTCACAATGTTATTCCAAATTTGAAGATAGCAGGCCCTATCAAGAGTAATCCGCCGATGACATAACCCAATATGGCGCCTCCATTTAGCAGAGGAAGTCCTGCTTGAGCACGCCCTCGTGCAACGTAAGTCATCAAAGCAAAGTAGCCAATCAATCCTCCAAGCAAGGTGGTCATAGCAACGAGGAAACCATTGGGGCCATCGAGGTATTGGGCAGCAGAAAGCACTAGCATTCCAGGGAAGATGACATCGCCAAGACCCATGAACATAGCATCTTTACTTTTCTTCTTAGGCGCAGAGGAACTGGGTTGTTGAGGTGATTCGGCATTTTTATCTTTCATCGAAACTGTTTCATCGATAAATGAATAACCCTTTTCTTGAGGGGCAACCAGAAGAATAGGGAGTCGAAGTCCAATCATTGTATCGGCCAAGTCAAGCATGTGCTTTGAGCGATACACAGCCCATGCGTCATAGATAGCAGCAGCAACCATGAACAGGATAATCAAGGTTGGAACAAAAGTGACTCCAAGCATGACAATAACGCCAGAACCAACCAAAACACCGACGGTGTTGACCACATACCATTCACTATGGACGTAGAGTAAGATCATCAGAATAATGGCAACCAACAATCCGAAAAGAAGTGGTCCATCAGCGAGTTGCAAACCTTCTAACGCAATCATGTCGACAGTTATTTCACCAGAATCCATCGTCAATATACCATGTTCATAATATTTTGAACCATTGTCATATATGGCATGGAATTGGGATGAATTCTCAGATTGGCTAAACCAAGCGGTTTCCAAACTGTCTTCAACCGGGAAAGAAATTTTATTTTTCAGTAATTGTGTATGGAGCCAATCAGCGCTTTCATCAGTAGTGATGAGTAAATCGGTAAAACCACTTTCATCAAGGTCAGTGATTCGAACAGATTGTATAGAATTTGCATACCCCTCAAGTTTCATCTTTGTTTGAGGAACGAATGTAAGTTCAGTGGATTCCCATTCGAAACCAAGAACATCGCCGTTTTCTTCACCGAGTATCAAAAACCCTTCATCATCTTCTGATTCATTGATTAAATTTTCAGACCAAGGAGAATGCCCATAGTCTGCACTGGTGAAATTGCTTGTAGCATTTATTTCAAACAGAATTGACGCATTAGCATGATTATTATCTGGCGCCTCTGGGTCAAATGCTGGTGATGTTTGTTCTAATTCGACAACTACGGCCATATTTGACGTAACAATGAGAACTTTATCTTCATCGATTAATTCAGCATATTCAACGCCGTCATGAGTTTTTAGATCAACCGGTAAATTCCATCCGGCTTGATAAGCAAGTAATCCAGGCTCTTCTTCAAAGACATTGAATCGAACCAAGACATTGTTCTCATTGACGACATACATTGCATCATCTGCATAAAATGCAAGTGAGCAGGCGCCCTCTAAAGTGCTTAAGAAATCTAAATGGGAGATATTTGTTTCTACATCCTCGACATATTTATGGCAATCATAGGAGTTTTGTATTTCACCAGTTTCAGCATCGACATACCAAATATATCCCTGATTTGTGAATGAGTAGTATTCGTCTGAAACAACAGTTCTCAATATAGCAGAATCGGCAAATGGTAGTCGTTCATGTGCCATATTCCATGCAGGGGTCCCATTTAGAATTCCTTCTCCATGATAGACACTGATAGAATCGTTCCACATTCCAGGGGCCCCAATTAGTTCATTGGTGATATGGGTGTTCATCCTATGATGAGAAAGGTAGGATTCATCCGATTCAGTATTACTTTCATATGCAAATGGTTCAACTTCTAAATCCAATACCAACATGTGGGCCAGAGGAACAGTCGTATACATCAACGCAATTGCAAGAACGCCCATAATTCCGTATTTGATAATCCATTCTTTCTTGTATTTGGCAAGTAATAAGATTCCTGCAGTGAACACAAAAATCATGAATAATTCGAGTGCAATATATCGAACTTGAGTTGCACCAGATGCGCCAAAGGCTTGCAAACCTGCAATATCATACCACGGACGAATAAACAGAGAGATTGCGATAGTCAAGATAAACATGAACACCATGCCCATCATCGAAGGAAGTTGCTCTTTCATCATTGCGAAAATATTGTCTTCCGCCTCTAATTCAGCTTGAACCGCAGCAAATTCCTTCGAAACCTTTCTGTCCGGTGACGAGGGTTCCACTTGTTCGGTCATACCCTGTGCGAGTTCGGACACTCATATGAGCGTCGCGTATCTCACGCCCCCTACGGGGGCGATACATCGCCAATCAACCCTCAGTGAAGAAAAGGCCTAATTCCACCTACTTCTCCGCTAGTATGTGGATGGAGCACGCTCTTGGCTTGAGTCAACAAAAAAGCGTGGTATGGCATTAGGCCTCAAAGGTACCAAATCAGTTCTTGACCGCCTTGGCCTCACTCTCCCTCGTCACATCATTCATGTGGCTGGTAGTAACGGTAAAGGGACAGTGAGCGCCTTAATGGCCACAGCCTTAGTGTTAAATGACATCGACAATGTGCTTTTCACCTCACCTCATGTCGCTCGAATTGAAGAACGTGTTCGGAGAAATGGAACTCCACTTTCATCACAAGAATTTGATGAGGCTTTGGAACGAATATATCTTGCAACTCTTGGTGATGAACACAATCCGGTTATTGATTTGACTTTTTTTGAAGTGACATACCTTGTCTCAATTATCAGTTCGGTTGGCAGCGAGGTACTGATTCTTGAAACAGGTTTGGGTGGACGCCTTGATGCAACCAGAAGTGGACCTGCGACCGCCTCATTAGTAACAGCAGTTAGTCGAGAACATGTGGATGTTTTAGGTTCAGAACTATCATCGATTGCCCGAGAAAAAGCAGCGATATCTCGCCCTAATTGCCCTCTAATAATCCGTGACCCAGAAGATGAAGAGGTTCGCCAAGCAATGCTTTTAGAAGCATTGAATGCTGGAAATAAAATGCTGGGTGAAATTTCCGCACCTGCCCAAGTAACCTTTGTTTCGATACCCAAAGATGCCAGTGTTCAACAAGAGGCTGTACTATTAGCGCAGGCAATGTTCGAAAAAATTGGATTTTCAACAGAATATCTTGAACAGGCAAGAAAAATTCTACGATGGCCAGCTCGGATGCATTTACTGAGCAATAATGAAACATCTACTCATCCATTTCTACTCGATGCTGCGCATAACCCATCGGGATTACGGCGTATTATTCCTGAACTGGAACGGTTCATCTCCTTGCATGCTCCGAAAACTGATAATGGCCCACTTTGGACTCTATTATTCGGTACATCACCCCAACAAAGCCTTGCAGAGTTTCTCTCGCCATTGCATGAATTATGCCGTCGTATGCCGCCAAAGCAGATTCTGTTAACCCAACCGCAAGGCGGGCGGTATCCCGGTGTTGGAGTTGAAATTTTAGCAGAACAACAGTGGTCAATTCCACCATTGAAGTTTGCTTCCGCTTCTCAAGTAGTGGAAACCTTGCGGACTCACTCCGAAGCAGAGATAGGACTTGTAGTAAGTCTCGGTTCGCTGTATTTGCAAGGAAATCTTCTCAATATTTTTGATTGGACCAGCGATGAAAACCTTTCGTTGTTTGCGAAGCACTGATAGAGAGTTGGTATGTGAGAGGTTTGTTGAGGGCTATGGCAGATAAATGGGACATTCGATTTTTGGAATTGGCAAAGCACATTTCTGGTTGGAGTAAAGACCCTTCAACCAAAGTAGGTTGCGTAGTCGTCGGTGAAGACCGTGAGATTCGTTCTACAGGATTCAATGGCTTTCCACGTGGAATCAGTGATGATAGCGAACGTCTCACGGACCGTTCTAAGAAATATCCCCTGATATGCCACGCAGAAGAAAATGCAATCATGCATGCTGCACGAATCGGGATCTCATTGAAAGGAAGCACTGCATTTGTAACATGGCCTCCTTGTTCTCGATGTGCCCGTTCGTTAATCCAAGCAGGTGTTCAAGAAATTGTTTATCCGGAAACAGATGGTATCCCCGAACGTTGGTTAGAAGATTTCAACATTTCAAATGGAATGCTTCTCGAAGCAGGTGTCTTGGTTCGACAGATCTAATTTTGAATTTACCGACGCCTTCATGCTCTCCGGTCTCTTGGCAAATCTATGCGAGGAGGTCAAGCAGCAGTTGTTTTGACCATTATTTTGATATGTTCTGGATGCGTTACTCCAACTGTTGACACACTTTCTATGACTCAATCACAAGAGCCCGAACCTCCAACTGAGCCTTGCAATGGTTTGTTGATACTTTGTTTGCGCACCTATGACAATGTGACATTCCCAGAAACACATAATGCCTTTTCCACTCATGAAGATGGAATATATTATCCTGCAAGTAATCACCAAACAGGTCTTGATGCACAATGGAATGCTGGAATGCGTGCTTTCATGATAGATACACATTACGAAACACTTGGTGATGAACGAGTCGAAACAGTTAGATTATGCCATGGAGATGATGATCGCGGTTTCAGTCCTTGCACATACGGTAATGTGAATTCAGTTCAATGGTTGTCTAACCTTCGTGATAAAATGGAACAAAATCCACGAGATGTCGTCACGCTATTGGTTGAAAATTATGTACAACCCGACCACCTTAAGTCCGTGTTTGAACAATCTGGCTTGTACGAAAAAGTCTTCATACACCAATTGAATACTCCTTGGCCGATATTACAGGAATTGATTGCCCAAAACTCGACTTTGGTTGTATTTTGGGAACAAGGAGAGGATACTTCTCACCCCTGGATTCATGATTTCCTCGCTCATAGCTGGACTACGAATTATGCTGAAGAAAACACAGAGGACATGAATTGCGATTTGTTGCGCGGCGATATCGAACAGGAAGTTTACCACATGAACAACTGGTTAAGAGGCCCTGCAGGTTTGTCAGACCCTTCTCGAGGAGATGAAGCAAACGATGTCGATTTCTTAATCCAACGTGCCAAAGAGTGTTGGCAACAGCATGGAAAACGCCCGACATTTATTGCCGTTGATTGGTGGGAGGACGGCGATGTCGTTTCTGCAGCCAATGCCATCAATGAACTTGAAAATTGGGAATAATCAATTCCAGAAGCGTCTAGTTCGGGCGTATTCGATTTCAGCATTGTGAATTGTTTCAAGCAACCCCTCGATATTATTGCGCTGAACTTTTCGTAATACTCGTTGAGCAGTCGCCTCTCCAATCCCTCGTCCCATCAAACAAAGAATTGCTTCATAGCCACGGGATTGTACAACTGATGCATTTTTCATCATTCTTGCTTGGTCTTTTTCATCGTCAGAATTTACCCAATCGATTAGCATTGATTGCATTCGTTCTGGAGAACATGCAAGCATCGAGCCTTTGCATTTCAAGCAGTTTTTGATATCATTCATTTCGGGGTATCGTGCAACTCGGAATCGGCGTGTTGTTTTGCATTTCAAACAGCACAGTACGGCACGTTCATTGGTTAGGCGGCTACGAAGTTGGTTGCGAACTTGTGCATTATCCCAGTTTGGCAGGAGCATGTCTCGACTGGAATGATTCGATAATCCCATGGGGCCAGAAGCAGTAATTTTCAATTCAATATTTCCGTTTTGAATCGAACGAAGCAGGTCTCGAACCCCCAATACATCCATTCTTTCATGGAATAATTTTGAGAGAACCTCCTCCATCACAACGGTACCTCGGTATTTTCTCAACAGGGCTTGAAGATTGATTTTCCGTGGATCAACACCGTGACGCAATATCCCGAAGGTTTTCGCAACTTGAGCAAATCTCCATCGAACTTGACGTGAATTTGGTAATGTGACGCTGAGTAATCCCTCAATCGCATCCGGAGGTGTTTCCATCATCCAGCCAATCAACTCTTCAGGATTGACGGCTCCTGTTTGGAGAGCAATTCTAGTAGGTTCAACTACCAACCGCCCCCATTTACCAGTTTTTGTCGTCGCCATTGCCATGAGAAAGTGCCCCAGCCCTTCATTGATTCTAGAACCATGGCAGGAATTGATGACTAAAGCATCTTCACGTTGTTCAATCGTCATCAAACGGTCTGTTGGAACATGACCAGTTGCTTCGATATGTGCAGTGATAGATTCAGCCATGAGGCCAAGTGCTTCATCATCAAATGGGTGTTCAGATAATGTGGAATTTCGTTCAGCAAAGATACCCTCAGTATCGATAGCCTGGGGATGAAGAATAGCATTTGGTTCGGTTTCAAATAACTGCAGATCATCAGCAATAAGTTGACGCAATCGTCCGATATCTCGGCCAATGGCTTTGGGGACAGGGGGTAATTCGCCGACCCATCGTGGCGCTTGTGCTTTGTCAGAAACAGGAGCGACTAGAAGTTCAGATTGCTCAGGGTCAGCATCAATAATCAGCCAAGTTCTTCCTGCCATCACAAATTGACGACGGCTTCCATCATCATCTTCACCACTGTCATTTAGTGATAATACAAAGGCTTCATCAACGCTTCCTAAACTTCGTCGGGTCACAGCATCTCGAACCCGATACGATTGCTTATCGGGAATCATTGAAAGGTGATTAGTGACCCATTGACGTGTTCTTCCAGCCGTTGAGAACCATCCTAATTTGAAAGGAAGTGGAACAGGTACAGTTCTGGACTTGAAATTTTCAGGAACTTCTTCATCAGGTAGAGAAAACAATGGACGTTCATCGGGTAGTGGGTCGCCTTTTTGCTTCGCTTCTTCCTGTGCCACAGTATAGACTGCTTTCGGCCATCGATACCATGGTACTTCGTCAGGATTTGGAGTGAAACGGATAATCCAACCGTCAGCTAATACGCGTAATATCGATTCAGTATCGTTTCGTTTCCAGCCTTCAAACTGAGCAACTTTGGAAAGGATATCAGTTGCTTCATCAATAGGAACAGCGTTGAATGAATGAGCCATTAATACCAATTGATTTGCTGCAACGGAAAGGGGACGTTGCCTCCATTCAATCGATTCAATTTGTCCAAGCATTGCCCGACGACCTACAACTGCGCTTTCTGCTATGTCATCGGTATCCCATGACAATAGATGTCCTCGCCCAACTCCACCTAATCGATGGTCTGCTCGACCAACACGTTGCAGCATTCGGTCGACAGAACGAGGGCTTTTGACCTGAATAATTCGGCGGATTTTCCCAACGTCAATACCCAGTTCTAAACTTGATGTACAGACTAAACCAGCCAGTTCCCCAATTCGGAGATTATCTTCCATTTCTTGACGGGTTTCTGCTGCAAGCGAACCGTGATGGACTCCTATTTTCACATCCGGTGCCATGTTTTGTAATCGATTGGCAATGGTTTCTGCATCACTTCTGCTATTGACAAACACCAAACAAGGGGGTTCGGTTCGTAGCACTTCAATCAATCTTCGGAAACTTGCATGAGCACGGGGCTGAATACTCATATCCAATCCACCGATTTCATCTTCCGGTAGAGTTTGAGCACATTCTACTGTCAATTCCGTTGTGCGGTCACCTGTTGTGAGCAAGGCTTTGCCTTTCTTTGGAGAAAGCCATTCTGCGACTTCTTCGGGATTTCCTACGGTAGCAGAAAGCCCAATACGTTGAACCGGGTGTCCAGAAAGTGCTTCAAGGCGTTCAAGGCCAACCGATAATTGCCAACCTCGTTCACTTGCTGCCAAGTCATGAACTTCATCAATAATGACCGCTTGAACTCGTTTCAACAATTCGCGTAAATTTTTACCTGTAAACATAAGTTGAAAGGTTTCAGGGGTGGTAACTAACAAATCCGGTGGATTTCGCACTTGGCGAGTTCGTTCACTTTGTTTTGTGTCACCATGACGCAAACCTACCTTCAGTCCTACCGCTTCAGCAATCTCGGTGAGACGACGGTCAACATCTCTGTTGAGTGCTCTAAGGGGTGTGATGTAGAGAATCGACAGCGGTTTCCAATCTTCGATTAAACACCGATGTAGCATTGGAAGAACGGCGGATAGCGTTTTCCCAGAACCGGTTGGAGCAACGATAATTCGATCGCTGCCCTTGCACAATTCGGGCAAGGTTGAGATTTGAACTGGTGTCGGTTTCCAACCCTTTGAATGGAGTGCTGCGGCCAATTTTGGCTCAAGGTTGGAAAATACATTTGACATACTCTCCCCACCCCTATGGAGAGGGGGTCTAGTCGACCTCTTTTGAGTATTTGCAGAGTAGAGTAGATGTAAATGAGTCACAAAACTCAGTCATCATCTTCGTATTCTTCATCATCTTCGTATTCTTCATCATCTTCGTATTCTTCATCATCCCAGTCTTCTTCATCTGAAAAGGCACCTTCGCCATGGTCGATGGTTGTGCGTGCAGCAATGGATGCAACACCAAAGAGAACAATAATTGAAGTGATAATAAATATCCATGCAAGAGGACTTTCACGCGGTGAATCGAACCATCCAAAGTATTGGCTATAGGCGATATCGATGGAGTGTTCAGCACTATTATCATCATCATTAACTTCGATAATCAGGCCCTTTTCGGAAAATTCGTCGTAATCGACAACAACACGGATACGGTCGACATCTTCTACTTCCCATGTAGTACTGACTTTGACAACTTCATTGCCATCTATTCCAGCTACACCGACTGTATCGAATGGCTTTTCATCATCGCCTGAAAAGAAAGCGACTTTGAACGATGCAGGTGTTGAACCTCCGATGTTGATGACTTCAGCATTGATGACAATTTTTGAACCTGGGGCGACGTGGTCATCAGAAAGCGAGATTGATTTAACTCGAAGTTCAGGGCCAACGGCACCTAATCGGATCCATTGACGCTCGAAATCAGTATCATCTACTGCAAGTTCTGGAATTGGACTGGCTTCAGAATTTGAGACTACTGGGAATTGATTTCCTGCAGCATCATATCCAGTAACATAGAATCCTACAAAATCTCCAGCCTGTGGAACAATTCGACCATTGTCAGTCAAATCTACGGCACCGGTCCAAATCACATTTTGACCATCTTGTTGCATGCCTAGTAGAGTAGAACCAGCACCAATTGTTACAGTACGAGTTGCATCACGCATAACCCAATGTACCATTTGACTCGAACCAGTAAGGTCAGCATCTTCGGTACCATGGAATTCGACTGGGACGTAACTAAGGTCATTATTGGCCGAAATATCAATCACATTGAGAGGGGAGATTCGACGAACAACACGTGGTGCAGCATCATCGACAATCACTTGTAATGTCGTTGAAACTAACGTTCCTGTCATGTCTTCTCCACGACCAGGAATATTCGTAATAGAAATCAAACATGTTCGGGTTGGAGATGATTGAAGGGTTGAAGCAGAAGACAATGGAACTTCAACAGAAAATTCTCCTAATGAACTGATTGAACCATCACTCCACATCTTTTCACCATCGAAGACTTCGATGAGAATTCCTACGTCTCGTGGTGCTGCAACAGTGCTACCTTCGTAGACAACACGTCCAGTGAATGCTAAGCGGTCATCCTTACGCACTCGACTTCCATCAGCAACAATTCCAGTTCTTGGTTCAGAAATATCTTCAACTAAATATTCTGTTGGCGAGAGCATCAAATCATTTTCGACTCTGAAAGTATGCTCAAGTAGCAATATCTGAGCATCTTCATCAGAGCCGCGTTCTTTGAATACCAAGGCGACATCACCCATTTCTTCATCTGGCCAATCCCAGCCAATGACAAATTCAAAGGTTACAATAATCCATGGAAGGCCTGATTCATTAGTCGTTTCATGCATAGCACTGGTAGTCATCAAAGTGATGAAATTACTTTCAGACCAGAAGGTATTATTGATTCCAGAATAGGAAATACGTTGTGCATCCCTAATTGGATTTGGTCCTTCGAAATCAAACACTAACGAAATGTGTTCAAAGTCAATTACCGTATTGGCATCAATGAAGCCAAGGGTAATTGTTTGTTTCATTCCAGCAAAGACCGGAGCATTATCAGCATGACCAACCCAATCCAAACCTGTGAATATAGCGGTTGAATCTTTACGGGTACGGAATGTTGCATCATCGTAAATGAAGCCATGTCCAGATTGGAATGCTAATATTTCATCATCATCATTAATATGTGTATAATGCAATGGGTTTCCTGCTTGGTCTCCCCCAGTCCAATAATAAGAAACTCGTCCCATATTCGGGTTACGTGAGTGGTCAATAGTTGTGATGAACCACTTGTTTTTTGCTTCTGTAGAGTTATGAACTGTTTTACTCACATATTCCTGGGGGTCAGCCTCACCGTTGCGATTCAAGTCATGGTCTGATTCAACCCAATACATCAAATCAAGAGCCATTGGATGGCCAACATCATCATTGACGAGTACTTTGATTTCTTGAACAGTACTTGCTGCTTCATACCCATCATCAATAGGTAGAACCGCATCACGGTGAGGTGGAGTTGCATCGACCTTGAATGTTCGTTGCCAATCGAGATTAGGTTGCATTACATGTGTTGGTTCTTTTTCATTATAGGTTTGAACTTCATAGGTTAGGCCAGATTCAATATCGATCTCTGGGAGGTCTACAGAGATGAAGAAACTCCCGTTATTATTGGTTGTATCTCGTGCTGAACTTTCAACCCATCCATTACGAGAAACTCGTACATCAAATGCGTTATCTTTAGGTGCATCGTCGGTATTTTGGAACCACATAGCACCTTGGAAATGTAATGTTTCACCTGCTGCAACCCACGAATTATCTGGAACATCTTCCAAGATTAATGCGCCATCATTGTCACGTACTTTCATCCATCCTAGTCCAAAGGTGCGATTAACATCCAATCCAGTGAGGCTCATGAGGTCCAATGGAGCATATCCTGCTGAGCCGGTATTATCTAGACATCCAGCCCGGAATCGAACATTATCTTGGTCTGGGAATTCAGATGTTACATGGAATATCCAATGAACTTCAAGAATTCCATTATTTGATGACGACCATGAACTTGCATCCAGTTCTATGTAATCTTCAGGGTCATTCGGTTCAGGAAACACATCACCGTTTTGCCAATATAATGTCGGGTTTTTTGCGATAGAGTTGGTGACAAGGGTGAGACTTGCTTCAGTCATCGCCGTTGCGTCCTCTCCAATGATATGCCGTGTCACCACTTCGTAAGGTTCTAAACGCTCATGAAGGATTTCACCTTCTGGAATATTGATATCCAGGTTGACGGTATTCATTGTGTAGGTGATCGCAAACGATTCAAGAATTAATATCCCCGATGATGCTGCAACTAAGCCGATGGAGATGTTACTGAAACCAGAGCCAGTGTCTGGAATAGCATCGTTAAAATGTTTCATGATATTGTTAATTCCACTTGATTGTTCTGTTACTGTCAAAGGGCCCAATAGTGCTCCATTTTGGGCTGTTCGTGACCAACCAGGATTGCCGTTTATCTCAATTCCAGGTTGGGTTGGAGCATTAGAGTGCCTAGCAATAGAAATATTTGAAATCGAAGGGGTCACGGCTGAATTAGATGTTGCAAGTTCGACCCGCAAGCACATGTAGTAACCGGTACCAGTCACTGATTTGGTTTGATTAGATTGAGTGAATGCTAAGACGCCAGCGCTTCCTGCCGAGCATATACTATTCGTTGTGAAACCATAGTATACACGAATCGATGTACTTGTTGGTAACACTTGATCCCAAGTGATGGTAGCGGCAACTACATTTTTCGTTCCAGAACCAACATATTGGTAAGTATACATATTGGCTGAAGAAACATACGAAGTGATGTATTCAATACCTACTCCGTCAAGAATTGGAGCTTTGGTTGTAGTACCATTGAGACTTGCCCTCCAAACAAATGTAGTGCTGGTTTGAAGGAACATCACTGTTTGACCAGCAGACACATGCCTCCATGTTGACCCTCCATCATTTGAGATGTCAATACTGATGCTTGTGCCAGTTGGAATATATCCCAAAATACTACTGATTTTTAAAGTGTCAATTGCCTTTGAAGTGGAGAAAGACGCCCCCATAATGGTGGCACTCGTCGTCGAATGGCTTCTTTGGTCATACAAGGCCCCATCGCCAAAGTTGTTGATTTTATGACGAGTTGATGTACTGCAATATGCTGTGCTGTAATAATGGCATGAGAAACTCAATTGGCCAAGTTCTGATTCAACCAATCCGTAATGCCCACCTTCCGGTACCGCCATTTCACCCATGTGCTCGATAAAGTTGCCATTCATGGTGAAGAAATGATGGTAAGAATCGTAATTATAACCGATACCACTGATGTATTGTTGGTCATATTCGTTGTAGATAATGGTCGGCATATTGACAATCAGACCGGCGCCATAACGGGAGACGGTTGAACCTGTTGCCAAGGTCCAAGTTCCTTGAATACTCGAAGGCGATGATTTACTGACTTCATTGAGGTAGTGAGCGTTCGCATTATAGGAATAGGTTGCAACATACAGTTTTCCTGTTGCATCATCGATATCAACGCCGGTAACGTACTCGTTGCTGAATGCGTTCCAAGAGCCATCACATCGCCATGTTTTCGATGTGCCAGAAGTAATTACAGACCATTTTGTAAGGTAGTAACTGGTGTAATGCGCAGTGTAGACCGTTGTTCCGTCAACGGTAGCATCAACCATATTGTAGTAGGAAGAAGTACTGCAACCGTTGGTATTGAGCGATGCAGTTCCGATATAAGCGCCAGTAGTAGAATTTATTCGAAGGATTGTAGGAGTATTATACAAACTTGAAGATGAATACTTCATGATATGGTATTCATCTCCTACCAAGACAACAACGCCAATGTAGCCCCATGATGCACTTGAACTGACTGTGAATTGGGTGAATTTCTTTGTTAGGCCAGTATAACCTTGGTCTGATAAAGAAGCGAATTGCCCTGTAGTGTTTTGATGAGCGCCCACTTTCGATTGGATTTGTGAAGTTCGACCGAAGTCGATTGATTCAACGGATGGGTTGCCTTTGAGTGACATTGTTTTGGATGCTACTTCCACATTGGTACGTTGACCGTTAGTGAATGGTGAAGGCGGACTGCCTGACCAAATTCCATCGCCAACTCCACCGAAATGAGGATTGGTTGTGAAATTTGAATACGCTGTTGAACTTGCTTCACCGCGCAAATTGAACTGTGCAGAAGTAACTTCTGCCCCATATGGAATTGTGAGGTGTCCAGCGGTCCCGTTCCCAGTACCAGCAAACGTATGGCTGTAGGAAGAAGTTCCATTAGAAAATTGAGTTTCAACTGTTGCACTTGAAGCCATAGGTCCGAATAAAGATACAGTAAATAGTAGTGTTAAGAAGAGTGCTTTTCGCATATAAATCACCATTATCCCTCAGTGGGCCTTTGGCCCACATAATACAAAGCATTTGAACTTCGCCCCGTAATGTCAGTCGTGCAAGCGATAGAAAAAAGAAGGCCGGCACCTCTGCGTACACTGAGGAGAGCACATTATGGGTCTATTTTCAAATTGGTGGCAACAACAACACGGACGACAACTCGGTATTACCGCAACACTTTCTGGCTCAATTGGAATTCTATTTGGAATTTCGATTTATCAGTTATTGTTTCTTCAAAATCATGTAACTTGGGGCGACTATACCGGACAAGCAATTGCTTTGGCCGTTTTTTCATCCATTGCTTTGCTGATTGTGTTACCTGAATTTCTTTCTTTACGAGGCTATGCCAACACTTTGGATGAACTTCGAACAATCGAATCAACTTCGGAACTTCGCCGTCGAAAAGAAGAAGGAAATGAAGCAGCAGATGCACTCGGTGCAGGTCATGCAGTATCATGGACAGCATTCCTTGAAAGCAAAGGACTTCGACGGTGAACTTGAGGGGAGAAAGCGTGAGTGACAGTGACCCGCTGAAGACGTTGTTTCGAGAACTTCTTCTTGCAGTAGGTATGATTGGATTGCTCATTTTAGCATTGTACGCACATACAGGCTCAATGCCGCCTTTGGTCGTAGTTGAATCGTCTTCAATGGTTCACGACCTTGAGAATGGCGAAGTTGGCAGTATTGATGCGGGAGATTTGGTTTTGGTGCATAACCAAGACTATGATACAATCGTGACATTTGCTGAAGCAACAGAAGTTGGGAATTCCAAATATGGTTATTCACAGCATGGGCTTGAAGGCGACGTCATAATCTACAAAAAGAACGGTGAAGAAGGCACACCCATCATTCATCGAGCAATAATGGAAGTCATTCCAAATCAAATCATTTCTCCGAATCGAAGTGTGTCTTCTAATGCTACTCTCAGTGAACATTGCCCTGATGGGGGTACATACGACTCCGAATCTTTCGACCAAGATGGCAAAATTGGAGTGTGTGTACTGACTTGGGATGTTCCAGGAACAGATGTAAAAGATGTTGAAACAGTGACTGTTAATTTTGATGGAATACAGGCCGGGTATTACGATTGCGACCGACCGGCACATGCAAATGTAGAATCTTATTTGGTCGTCTGGCAATGGCAACCACAACATGCAGGAATTCTTACATTAGGGGATGCAAACAAGTGTTCGGTCGACCAAGGTTCCAAAGCCGTTCCGGGTTCTTCAGGCGTTCACAGTGCATCGGGAGTAGTTGGGCCAATACGCAGTTCTTGGCTCATAGGTGTTGCTGGAGGAGAAATACCATGGCTGGGAACAGTCAAACTAATGGTGAGTGGTTCTGATACACCAGGGACAAGCCATGTTCCAACCTCATCATTCCTCATCTTGTTTGCATTGATTGCAAGTGTTCTTGTTTTACCAATGCTTGCTGAACCTCTTATTCGTAGATTTGTGTCGGGGGCGCCAGAATTTGAACAAGCACTAATTGAACAGGGAAAACAGTATTATGAAGCAGAATAATTATTGCTGAATTGCTTCTTCTAACGATATTTCTCCGCAAGCAACCGCATATGCCATTTCAGAAGAAATAGTCATTCTACCGTTGCTTCTTTTTCGACTTTGGCGTTGAATATCCCGAATCTCACCTTCTGTTGGTTGAATTTCTTGGAACTCCCACACCTGTTCACCGGAAAGCAAAGCGATACGTATTGCTGAAATCACGTGATTATGACGGAGCAAACCTCGTGAAGTTTTCGCTTCATTTACTCTTTCGACATCCAATTGATGCGTGAGGCAATCATTGATGATTCGGTCCCGGCTCAAAGGAGCACCATCGCCTATTCGTACGACCATTTGGTTGAATTCGAGGGCCGAAGAAATTCCGATTATTTGTGCTGCAATATTTTCGATACGCTCAAATTGAGCCACACCCAAAACAACACCATCTGCTAACCATGCAAGACCTGGGCGTGGACCGGGATCAATTCCAAAACAAAGTCTGTGAACATTAGTGATACCTCGTTGAAGCCGGACAGCACTGTCGACAGCATCTTTGACTGAAGTTGCAGAAGTCATAATCGGTTGACCTTCTTTTCGATATTTGACAACTTCAATTTCACTACCGAACCAAATCATATCCTGTTCAGGGAGTACAGCATCATGTTCAAGAAGAATAAATCTCAATCCCCGTTGCCTGAGTTCAGTCATCAATCGGAAAGCCAACTGAAAATCAATGGTGCGTATAGCAAGCCGAGGCACATTCAATACTATATTTTACGAGATTAACTAATCTTCCGCCTTTTCGGAGGTTCAGACACCGTATTGAAACCATAGATATGAGGTGGACTTCAACCGAAGTCATCAAGAACGATTGACGATGATGAAGGGCTGTGTCGAGTCAGTACGAGCGGGAATTGAGGCAAGTTCTTGCAGGGGTTCCCAAAGGCGTGGAATCGATAATTCGTTCCTGCTCCCCCATTGAAAAACAAAAGATGCGTCAAGTGATATATCGGCCCTTTTTGGTGGTTCGAGCTGCAGGTTCGGGAATGGAAGGTACTGGTGATTTGTTGGCTTTACGTGGCGATTTATGCTTCCCGATAGAAGTAAAATCAACTAAAGCGAAGAAGCTCTACCTTTCAGGAAGAACCAAACTTCAGTATGAAGCCATGGTCACCGAAGGTGAAAGATGTAAATTGATGCCATTGTACGCCCACCGTCAGAAAGGAGTAAGGGGTGATTCGTGGAGAATTTTCCGCGTGGAAACCAATAATCTATCGGGTAGACTTCGTCAACTCGAAAAATCAATACCACCGTTCCCTACTACGAGAAACGGTTCAGTATTCCTCAATTGGGAAGATGGGATGCCATTACACACTTTCATATCCCTTGTTTGTTCCTCCGCTGGTTCAGAAAATTATGCCTTACATAATTTGGAGGTCCGTTCATTACGAAACAATTTCTTTACGACACCTCTTCCTTCAACTACACTTGAAGAAATTCGTCCTGCGCAGATACTTTCTGACAAGCCATTAGATGTTCTTGCTGAACTTGCTCGCCGCCGTTCCTAATTAGAAATATGGAATCAAGATTGTGAACAGCAACATGACCAAAAGTACAATCGATGAAAGACTCGAGGCTTTGTTTGAGATATGAACAATCCACATCGAATGGATGTCCCATAATTTTGTCCTTTTTCCGATTCTTTTTATCCGTTTGAGAACTCCAGTAATCCAATCTTTGAATAAATGGCCACCATCAAAAGGTACCATTGGAATGAGATTGGTAAATCCAAGCAGAATATTCACCCATAATAACCAAAAGAATAAGTTGACAAAGAACAACAAACCATTCAATCCAAGTATGTCCCCAAGTATACCATCTGTAGGAGCGAGCATCGCTTCTTCTACAGGGTGCATAGATACACCTTGAAGTTCAAAGGGAAGAATCATCATCTGGATTATATGCACGGGTGCATAGATAGCCTGACTTACCGCACCACCCTCAAATCGTGGTGAAAAAGGGCCTGCTAGACGGTCGATTCCAGCCGTCCCAGGACTTATTCCTTCTACACCAACGAAAGGATCACCTTGTTTGATATCAAGTGCATCAAGATTTGATTGACTCCATCCAAGTCCGATATAGTAGTCATACTTATCAGATAATGTCAAGTTCATGCTTTCTAATGTTCCATTTTCATGGCGGACATCGATAGAAATTGTATCGTTTGCATGATAATGCCCGAGGGCTGTTTGAAAATCATCATAGTCATGAATCTCCATTTCATCAATTTTGAGTATTGTATCCCATGGTTGTACTCCTGCCTCATCAGCACCTGCATCTTTAATTATTCCGCGGACGTGTGGATTATCGGATGTTGATGTAAAGTTGGCCGCTAGGCCTCCCAATAACATTAAGCAAATAAATGCGGCAAAGAGATTCGTAGCCGGACCTGCTGCAAACATGCGCATACGCTCTTTTCGTGGCGCTTTATGCAACTCTTGATATTGGGGTTCAGCAAAGGCACCAAGGGGAAGTGGTCCCAATTGAAGAAGGCCAAATGAACGAATTCGCATACCATGTGCTCGAGCAAGTAATCCGTGGCCGAATTCGTGAATTACTAATGCAATAATGAATGCCATTGCCCCCCATCCAAGTGGAATCATTGGATTTATTCCAGGAATTGCCACCAGTTCACTCGCTGTTGGAGGGCTTGCTGAAGAGGGGGGTGATATCAGCGATGTGATGAACACTAGAATCAAGAGAATAGCAACTATAAACATAGAGAATAAACAAACCCATAAGGAAACTTCTCCATAGAGTCTCCAAAAACGCCTAGGTCGAGCAACCCGATCAAGTGTTTTCAGGCCCATATTGCTGCGAACCATTAACACGACACCAAATACTCGGGTAGCATTCCATCGGTCGAGGACTCCATTTTTCTCCCAAATACGAAGAATGACATACCAAGCAATAATCAAGGCAAGGACGAGTTTCCAATCGGCTTCTACCGAACCCCATGCTCCATCCATGGTAGAGGCAAACGCTCCTTCTCTTTGAAACTTGACAGGCTCATTCTCAACAAAGTTGATGATGGTTCGCCAAAACCCATGTACATGGACTCCCACCAAACGGCGTTGGAAAACTGGTGTGAAGAGGAATGGGGGCAAACCCCCCAAGCAATATCCGAATGGCACGCTGATGAAGAGATGGCTCAAGTGTTTATGCGATTAAATCGAAGTGTACTCATCGCTGATTTTACCGTCGCAGAAGATGGTTCACTTGATTGTATCGAGCATCTTCAAATCCCACTTGACCGTTGGAACCCAGGTTCTATTCAAGCCATTCGTACAGCGGATGGCCGTGTTCGTTTCCGCCATCGTAATTTGGATATTCACCTTGCTGCTCGACTTCGTGCCCCTGAATGGGGTCAAGCATTACTCGAAGAATGGTTGATGAGTCAACGCGGTGATGTATTACGCCCAAAAGATCGAACGCAACGAATTGCTTCGATTAATCGTACGAAAATGAGTATTGAACGAAATTTGAACCATTCAAATCTTGATGCAGTACGAATGGATTTCCTTGCAACAACAGCATCCTTAGCATCGGTGGAATCAAAACTAAATTCTCGAAGCGGGAACGATGAATCAGAATAACTCAATTGAGTTTGACCTTGTAACGGTCTCTTCCGTTTGCATACATCGTGATTGTTCCTGAAGAAGATACGCAAACCGCAATTCCTTCAACCAATTGTGAGATGGCGCGAGCAGCCAAGTGACGTCCACCTTCCCCCGCCTTAGGAACAATGCCAGCCGGAACTTGGATATAGCGTCCAGCATCACTTGCAACCCCATCTCGATTAAACAAAATCGCTCCATCAAGCCATGCAAATTCAGCCAAAGTTTCATGATTTGCATCGTCCAATACACTTCGCTTCTCAGCAGCATGTCCTTTGAATGGATTTAGCACAAGCGCCGTCGTATGTTTTCTCAAGGCAGGTAATGGGCCAATTGCAAATAATGCGCCAATAGCGTGTCCTTCTCTTCCTCTGGAGCCGATGTGGCGAGCCAGTTGCATCATTTTTGTTAGAACCTCTAATTCAATATGGAAATCTTGTGCCAATGATGCAAATCGATTCGAATTTAATGTTGAGGTGTCGATGACAAACACACCATCGATCGGTTCAGCAAGAACGACTAGCATCCGTTCACCGCTAGAAAGATTTCCTTCACCGATGGCTTGCAATACCAAATCATGCATATGATTGAGTACACTCAAGCCTTGCGAGGTTAGGTTTTCTTCAAGTAAAGAGCATGTAATTCCACTTTCCTTCAAAGCCTCAACAACTCGGTTTTGACTTGAAAGAACGGTGAGTGTAAGTTCAGGAGGCAACACCTCAGCGACCGATTTCACCTTTCGTACATTGTTTGCAAGCATCAATATCGATTGAAATGAACGCCGCTCGCCGGAGAGTGTACTCTTGACCATAGCTGCAAGGTCAACCATATGATTCGCCTCAAGAAGTCGAATCAAAACCAGGCAATTGGTCCTCGGTTTCTCTGTAGACGGTTCTCATGTTCGAGATGAAATTCTTTTCTTTCACCACAATCGTGTATTCTGAAAATCCAGGGTCTTCTTCTCCATCGAGAATACCCAGAATAATTTCTAAGGTTAAACGGGCCCCTTCTCGATGAGGGTAGGCAAATATTCCCATTGATAATGGCGGTGAAACAATCGATTTTACATCTTTTAAATCATTGAGAGTAGCAAATAAGTTCTCATAAGTTTTAGGAAGTAACTCGCGACGTGCCTCATCTTGGTTTGGCCGACGGCAATCAGGGCCAACAACATGGATAATATGTTTGTAATTATTTCCAAGTTCGAAAGGTTCAGTGACTACATTTTTCGTAACTGCGCATGGAGGGGCGTTAATTTTACGCATTTCAAGGCATATATTTCGGGTTACTTGTGTCAATTCAGCACCTGCTTTCCGATGGATGAGGGCATCCAATCCTTCACGACCAGAAAGTCGATTATTTGCAGGGGTGATGAGAACATCACCGGTGTGATTCCATACATCCCCGCCAACAACGCGAAGAATACCCCATTTGCATGTTCGTGCCATATAAAGTTCGGCCATCAACCATCCATGTGGGGCTACTATACTTATCAAGTTCGCTAATACGGAATGAAAATGCCGAAAAACGGCGTTTTTTATTCTTTATTTTTCACGGCCGAGAGATTATTTTTCCGACCTAATAGCGACATTGCTAAACCCTATCGGTGTTAGCAGAATTATATGGACAGAAAGGGGTCGAGCCTTGTCTTGACCCTTATGTTCGTTTTGAGTAGCCTTGCGACGCCATTTATTGAAGGCGATAATTCTGTGTCATCATCTAATGATTCCATGGAGAAAACAACGCTTAGTGAGGTTTTTACGGGATTCACAAGTGAAGGTGGAGCAGATTTTTGGAACCAAACACCTTGGGCCACACGTGCTCAACCTGCGGGTTTTGATTTTCTTACAGTGTATGATTATTCAGATGTAGGTGTTCTCATCAACAATAATTCGGATGCAAGCAAAACAATTGGTTGGGCTTTTATCAATGCCCGGAACATTTCGGAGGAAAATATTTTCTTTTTCAACGACTCAGGTGCACCGACAAAGGAAACCATTAATCGAGATCAATTTAACGAGTATTTCGCCCTTCCTTTTTTAGAAATGCTTGCAAATCGTTCTTCAAGTACAGAACTCAATTATCTTGTTTCAACCAAAGGAATCCCTCTTCGTATCAATGGTGGTGCAGATAAAGCGAGTTTTGACCAAGAATTTTCTCTTCTAGGGGGTACATATAATTCCAGCATAGGTTCTAATTATTGGATTAATCATGACTATGGCCCTCTTGGAGGAAATGGGATGAAAGCATTTTCACGCGATGACTATGGATTCTTTTTGGTTACTCGCTTGACTGGATATACTGTAGAAACTGCACTTGGGTTAATTGAAAAGGCCAATAACAGTTTAGGGCAACGTGGTATATTTGCTTTAGATTTGGCAACAAACCGTAATAATTCAGGTTACAAATTTTGGAACGAAGACCTCTATACTGCTCAAGCAGAACTCAATGGAAGCAAGGGATTGCCTACTGTTTTTGATGAAACTTCAGAATTTTTGACCAATCTTTCCAATGTAATGGGGTACGCATCATGGGGTTCAAACGACGGTAGTTGGAATTCGAATTGGCTTCCCAATTCGGGATTTAATACCATGGATTCAGCGTATTCAAGTGGAGCCAAATATTGGGATGCAACAGTACCAAACCTCTCAGCTGGTGACACCTTTAATTGGACAACACAATCGGAAGTGAAGCGAGATGGTAATTCTGCCATCAAGGCATCTCTATCTGCCGAATGCAGTCAGGAATCAGGATATGGAACGCAAGGAATACTTGCTGAATATTTCGATAACGAAGGAATAAGTTTCAACACTGCCTCGATGCCTTCACTTATCGATCGAGTTCCCGACCACGTGCGTCTTGAAAGTTCACTTCAATATCCAGCATCATATCAGGCCTATCCTGGTTTAGATAACCGATTTCAAAACAATTGGGGTGCACGGTTTAGCGGTCTGATAGAACTACCTGAAACTGGAAATTGGACATTTTATCTCGATTCAGATGATGGCTCGGAACTATGGGTAGATGGACAATCCGTCGTGACAAATTATGGTTCACATGGAATGACAGAACGCTCTCAATATGGCCAATATGATGTTGGAAAACACGATTTTAAAATTGAATTCTTCCAAGGCGGAGGCCCACATGGTTTACGACTCTCTTGGTCGGGGCCAAATCAAAGCAAGGCATTGGTCCCTGCTTCAGCCTTTTCATTGGCTGAAAATTATATTCCGTCAATAAAT
Source organism: Methanobacteriota archaeon (assembly GCA_018662825.1). Classification (GTDB taxonomy): domain Archaea; phylum Thermoplasmatota; class Poseidoniia; order Poseidoniales; family Poseidoniaceae; genus MGIIa-L1. The sequence continues at coordinate 57,488 of JABJFI010000032.1, forward strand.
AATTTGATTCATCATTGGGATTTTGAAGAGGGGAGTGGTTCCTTCGCTCAAGATTCCGTGAATTCGAGTGCTAACTTTACGCTCAAAAACATGAATTCGACGAATTGGCGTACCTGTACAGATGGCTCATGTCTCTGGTATGATGGTGTAGACGATTCGCTGGAAGTTGATGTCGATGATTGGGTTGGAAACTTTACTGTAAGTCAATGGGTTTGGGCAAATTCAACAACATTGCCGACCTATGCATCGGTTTTTGCCGTCGACCATAATGCAGGCTCTAATAGTTCGTTTCAACATGCAATGTTCAGTGGAGAATGGCGCTTGCATAACAATCAGTCATACACCTTTGGTGCTGTTGAGGCTCAAGAATGGACACATCTTGTAACCGTTTTTGACAATGGTTCTACACGGCAATACCTCGATGGTGTATTGGTTCGAACTACTGCATTTACTCCCGGTTCTTTCAATAATTTTGATGTCTACAAACTCGGGGTAAATCGAGGGGAAAGTGTATATTTCGAAGGAATGATTGACAATGTTATGATTTGGGATTCAGCACTAGAAGATCAAGAAATTACCACATTAAACCGTGATATTTACAAGGATTGTTCAGCCTATTCAGGTAATGGAACGGCTGTGGCATCGATAGAACAAACCTATGATTTCCCCGATGAATTAGAGGGACATGCTTGGATTATCTATCTGTACGGGCAACGTATAGGTGATGTATATGGTGATTTCACTATTGAAATCGAAGGTCTTGACAACAACGGAACAGTACTATCTACCAATCAATCGAGCAGCAAGAATTTTGCATCTTCATGGGAATCTCGGACATTGCGTTTCCGTCCACACAGTGACGCAACTTCTTTCCGAATACGGGTGCCATTAGATATCGTAGCAACTTCAACCGATGGTTCAATTTACCTTGATACCATGAATCTACGAGCAATCCGCCCACACAATTCTTGGATTGACGGCTCCATTGCTGAAACGGCTGTATCTACCGGCGGCCGTTCTTTCAATTGGGATACTGGTTATGGCCAATCTTTGATTGCAGATTTACTAGAAGATGGTGTATCTAGCGTCAAGGGCTATGTCTACGAACCATACCTGACCGCAGTGGGTTCTCCTAGTATGTTGATGAGTATGTACGCCAGTGGCTTCAATATGGCAGAATCACATGCTGCAGCAAATCTTCAAACAAGTTGGATGGGAGTAACCGTTGGTGACCCAAAGATGGCACCTTATGCAGATTTAAACCACGATATCAACCTCATTGGCATTCGACAAATGGAAAATGCCTCGTACATGCAGCCAACCCAACTTCAACTTGCGATAGAAAATTTGGGAATGGCTTCTTCAAACGGTTCACTTTTGGTGCAAGATATTCAAGGAAACGTCGAGATATTCCGCTCAAATATTTCACTTCCAAGTGGAGATTTGAACGGTTCAAGAATACTATACAATTTCAGTATTACACCTGAAAAGACTGGATGGATGGACCTGAGAATTCGTTATTTAAATTCAAGTAATAATTCACCGGAGCGGAATATAGCAAATAATATGGCCAATTTGCGAATCTGGGTGAATGCACCTCCGACCGTCGATGAAATATATTGCGATGCTGAAATCTATGCACGTGGTGACAATTTCATCTGTACGATTGAAGCTAGCGATGACATGAATGTTTCATCAGTTGAAGTAGAATGGGCAGTGGCACAAAATCTTTCGAACCTTTCAGGCTTAGTTTGGGCACCCCATTCGACAGGCAGAGTCGATTCACAACGTTGGCAAGCATCAATTTCTCTCCCTACAACATTGGAACTTGGATTCTTAGTTTTACGAGCAACTGCATATGACGAAAGCCAACAAGCAGGATTTTTGCTCGAAACAGATATTGCTTCAATTGTTGATGCTCAAGCCCAATGGTTTGGTCCTCATTTTTCGGGAATTGATTCACCCTCATGGTCGGGTGCAAATCAGTTGCCCTACCATCCAATAGGAGGTTTGTTCCGTGGCGAGGTTACAACATTCATGATTTGTGTATTGGATGCTGATTATGATATTCTTGAACAACAGCCGATTTTAACGGCTTCTACTGGACAACTTTCGAATATTAGTTATGTTGCTAAAGTTGATTCGAACCATCACTGTTACACGGGTTCATACATCCGAGATACGAGCTCTTCACTTGGCGATGTTACTTTCGAAATTCGTAGTATTGATGGAATTTTACTCAATTCCCGAGTCATCTCGACAGATGACCGTTCTCCAACTGCGGCCATCGAGATAGTTGATGCTGAGGGGCGAGTACTTGACAGTGTTAGGGGGGGAGGAAATGAATATGTTCGTATACTCGTCACAGACCTTGATGACCCCTCATCTTCGGCAACAGGTGATTTGCATATCGGATGGCCAGGGGCTGATATACGCACCATCCCAGTTGATGTGATGGATATCAGTTTGCCAATATTACTTGAATTATCTCAAATTTCAACGGCTTTAGAAAGTGGTGAACTTGAACTTCAACTGGATATGACAGGCCAACACGCTGCTGTGTTCAGTAAAGATTACCGTTTGCCCTTACTTTTGACTCCACCAATCGTAGTGTCATCACATCTATGCGATGAGCAAGGGCCAATCGATTCCTTACGTTTTGGAAATACTGGCTATTTACTTGTACATATTCAAAGTGAACGACCAATAAAATCAATGCAAGCCGAATTGAGCCAATTAGGCTGGTCTGTACCGGCTCCTTCTCTCGGTGAAATTGATCCTTCGGATGCAATGTTAGAAAATTGTTTTTCACTTGCACAACCTCTTGGGATAAATGAACAATTGCATCACTTCCAATTGCGATTAGATGGTACCTTTTTCGATGGAGAAGGGCTCACCTTATTCACAGTTCGCGACGAAGAGGGTTTATCAAAATCATTGAACCTCCCTGTTAATTTTTACCACGCAACGCCTCAAACAGTACTTGAATCGAATGAGAATATGACCGCAGGAGACACCCTCACGTTCCTTGCTTCAGTCTCTGATGCAGATGGAATTGATGATTTGACATGCTCTGCCCTTGTGTCGGAAAATCAGACACAATTAGCCCTCTTACAACTCACGCTTCAACCGATAACAGGCACAACAGCATCCCTAATGTTCCAATTTCCAACAACCGGGGCATTAAGCAATCTTACTCTTGATGTAGTAGTAACATGCATAGATTCGTGGTCACAATCAAATTCCTCTCAACTTCAGTTCACTTTACTTCCTGAACCAATATGTGAATCATGTAATCAAATTGATGTTCTTGATGAAACTGAACAAGTTACTTATTCAACTCGAACAGTACTCATTATAGCGGCACTTCTTTTTGTTGCACTTCTTGGAATAATCTTGTTTTTGAAAAAACCGAAAGAAATGAAAACTCCACTGTGGGCATCCGATGAGAAGACATTCGAAGACATCACCTCTGACGATTCAATGATTTCTACTAGTCAATTGGAAATACCTGAGGGGTGGACTCCTCAACAATACCGGCTTTGGCTTGAAGGAGAAATGCCGGAGGGATGGACTCTTGTACAATGGGTATTATTCAGTGATGAACAGTTGGAATTGCTCGGAGAGTTGTAAATTCAAAAGAGAAGGGTTGATGTGCTTTGAGCACTTGGTTCATTTGATTGCTATGGCAGTGGGATATGTTTTGATTAATGTTGCACCTGGAAAAGAATACGAAGTATACCTTGCAGTGAAAGACATGCCCTATGTTGATGATGCAACTCTTCTATTTGGAGATCATGACTTGATTGTCAAGTTGTCAGCAGACAGTCTTGCAATCATCGCTCAATCTGTTGTAGAATCAATTCGTCAAATCCCTGGAATTGTAGATACTAAAACACTTGCAGGCGCTGAATTATAAAACGAAAATATGTAGTCCAAAATCGGACTTTTCTAAATGATAGACTGCGGGGATAAGCGTGAAAAAACCACCTTGGAATGAGGGACTGCGGGGCTTGTAGGGCGCAGTAAAGCGTTTAAATGGCAAAAATACTATATACTCTACTAAAGTGTCAATAACCGGAGGAAATCCAAAATGTCTGATAAAAAATACTTTGTTCTCATGGAGAACGGAAAAGATACGAGCCAGGTTTTTGCAAGCAAACAACCCCGTGGCGCAGCTCTCAAGGCTGCAACCCGCGGACATACGAACATACGCCTACGTGAGCGTGGCACCAAGCGTGTCCACGTCTTCACAGGCAACATTAGCATGGTAGATAAGCCAGCTAATGGACCAGCTTGGCTTCCTGACAAGATCAAGAAGGCCAATGTCAAGAAGTCTGGAATCGAACACCTTTGATTCCACAACAACTTGGTTGTCTGTTTTTCAAATTTAAAGTTTAAATTTGTTCCCGCAAGGGTCGCCGCTTCATTTCCCTCTTCGGAGGGATTTGAAGCCATTTCATTCTTTCTTCAACGGCCATTCTGCAATCCATAGCGATAGCCAAATCATTGCAAGTTGCGCTATAGCTCGGAAAACATGTCCCATTGTGGTAAAGTTTGTTCCACCAACTGAAATATCATTGACCCACATGTTCAAGTTCGCCCAATAGACCAAGATGAGAAAAACGCCTGTCGAAAAACCGGCTCTTCTTCGTGAGACAGGAGATATCATTCCAATTCCTAGAATAATTTCGACTAGTCCGCTAATGTAAACCCAGAATTCGGGAAAACCGAGCAGTTCTGGAACAATCGGTGTGAAAAAAGCAGTATTAGTGAAGTGTTGAATTCCAATCCAAACGAATACTGCCCCAAATGCGAGAGCAGAGAGTGGCCGTACTTTTTCAACAGAGGGAGGCAATATATCGCCCTCAGTAGCGGACTTTTTGCCGAGTAAGGGTTCGCCAAATACGCTTTATTGGGTCATAATAACGGTCAACAACTCTTTCCTTTAGAGGAATAATTGCATTATCGGTAATGTTGATTCCAGCAGGACACACATCAGTACAACATTTGGTGATGTTACAATAACCAATTCCAAATTCATCTTTGACTTCTGGAATTCGGTCTTCTTCATCCATTGGGTGCATTTCAAAGTTAGCAAGACGAACCAATGTTCTTGGTCCACCGAAAACATCGAACTTTTGGTATTCTCTGAGTACGTGACAAGTATCTTGGCAGATAAAACATTCAATACACATTCTAAATTCTTGAGCGCGTTTTGCTTCAAACTGACTGAATTCCCAATCAGGCTCCTCAGGACCCTTAATCGGTACAACAGCCTTTGCCATCTCATAGTTCCAAGAAACATCACTGACAAGATCCTTAACATGTGGGAAAGTTTTCAACGGACGAACAGTAATAATCTCACCCTCAGGCGTTTCTTCAATGATATCACTCATTCTAGTCATACACATCAAACTTGGGTTTCCGTTGATTTCAGCACTACATGAACCACACTTACCAGCTTTACAATTCCAGCGGCATGAAAGGTCAGGCTCTTTCTCATGTTGAATACGGTGAATACAGTCAAGAAGCACCATGCCCTCATCTAACTCAACATCATATTCGACTAATTCTCCTTCGCCTTCTTCTCCCCTGAAAACTTTAATTTTAATGTCAGTCATATTCAGGCCCCCTTCTTTGAACGGTCAAGTAATGCTTCTAATTCTTCAGGCGGTTGAGATAACTCTTCCTGACGGATTTTAATTTCAGCACCATCTTTCCAAACAACATTTGTTGTATGACTCCACATTCCAGTATCTGGCACTGGGAAATCATCACGAGTATGTCCACCACGACTTTCAGTTCGAGTAAGTGCAGCAAGAGTACAGGCTGTAGATATGTCAACCATATTTTCCAAATCCAGTGCTTGATGCCATCCTGAATTGTAAAGCATTGAACTGCCTGAACTGGTGTTTTGAATTCTCTTTCTAAATTCTACTAAATCGGTTAATGCAGTTTGCAAATCCGCATCAGTTCTAATGATGCCCACTTTCGCTTGCATCATATCTCTTAATTCATCATATACACGACCAGGATTTTCACCGTTTTCTCTCTTTAGAGGTTTTAGATTTGCTTCAATAGCATTCTCTACTTGCTTTGTATCAAGTTCTGGTTGTTTGAGGTCACTGGAACGCTTTGCAGCATGTTCTCCTGCTCTCTTACCAAATACGATTAGGTCGGAAAGGGAATTACCACCAAGACGATTTGCTCCATGCAAACCACTTGCAACTTCACCAGCAGCGAATAATCCGTTAATTGTTGATTCTTGTGATTCAGCATCCACTCTTACTCCACCCATTACATAGTGTGCAGTAGGGCCAACTTCCATTGGTTCCTTAGTGATGTCAACTCCTGCAAGTTCTTTAAATTGATGATGCATACTCGGAAGTTTTGCAATAATTTCTTCAGCACTACGCTGATTTGCAATATCTAAATATGCGCCACCATGTGTTGAACCACGCCCTTCAGCAACCTCTTTGTTAATCGCCTTAGCAACAACGTCACGAGTCAGTAACTCAGGAGGGCGCCTAACGCTTGCCTTTTCTCCAGCAACAACTTGTCTAACCCATTCCGTAGCCTCTTCTTCAGTTTCAGCGTGGTCACCTTTGAACATATCAGGGACATTGTCAAACATGAATCTCTTGCCTTCTGAATTGCGAAGAACTCCTCCTTCTCCACGAACACCTTCTGTAACAAGGATTCCTCTAACACTCGGGGGCCATA
>JABJFI010000022.1 GCA_018662825.1 Methanobacteriota archaeon
TCCGTTGAATCCGTCGTTGGCTTGGAAAAAGAGAGTGTTGCCTACGGCTGTGAGGTAGGAGAGAGAACTGCCGCTACTTCCGCTGTAGATGTCTTTGACCATCATCGTACCCGCTTCTGTTCCATCGCTCTTCCACAATTCGGCTCCATTGGTTGCGTCATCGCCTCGGAAATAGAGAGTGTTGCCAACGGCTGTGAGTTCGGAAATAGAACTGCTGTACCATCCTTCGTTGATGTCTTTGACCATTTGATGGCCTCCCGAGTCCGAAATTTGACAATCCGATAGTTCGTCAAAGACGGATGGATTTACTTGTTGATTAATCGATACGTTCAATCGATGTGTGCCGGAATAATTGGTTTGATACCGGATGGTGTCTGTGTCAAATTCACTTTCAAAATACCCTCCCACCATCGTACTCGGTGCTTCATCAAGAAAAACAAGAGGAGCCGCCGACCATGTACTCGAGTCTGAATTGATATCTCCGTCTGAATAGTTGTAGGGTAGTGGGATTGAGGGTGGGGCTGTATCTTCAACATGCTGTTCTACTGTTATCGTGAAGGAAAGATTGTCTTCTAATACGCTCATCATTTCTTGTGAGTCAAAGAAATCAATAGAAAATAATATTGTCGGGTCAAGTGATGGATTCGAACACTGTGTGTCGATGCCATAGCCAACATAAAAAACTGAAGAAACACATAGATCTGCAGCAGTATAGGCCGTGATTGAACCGGTCTCCCAAGAATCATTTGTCGAGGTGTTTGCAGTGATGTTGAGATGAGTAATTCCAGATATTTGTCCAGTGGTAGAGAACCAACGATAAGGTGCTTCTGAAACATCAAAAGTTACATTCGTCATCTCCCCAATTGGAATTGCAGATGATGAATGTAGGCCAAGAGACTCCCCTGAATTCATTGATGGAGCTGTCGGAGCAATTGCAGTGGTTGGGGTGTGAAGTGAAAGGTTTGAAAACAAAGAGAGTAAAAAAAGTAAACATAAAACGGAGGCCTTAGTTTTTCGAGGTGAGAGGCGGGGAGTGGGGTGGCTGAACATAGTTTTCAAATTACCATAGAGTATATTACATTTACAATAAATAATTTTTAGAGAAAATATACAGGAAACAGAATGGAAAAAAGCCTATGCCTAAACATGAGGTCGAACATTAATCAATCTCTAATCGGAAATTCAAGGTCGTGTGTGAAAAAGAATCAATAAGAAAAATTGCGGATTTTATCGAATAAATGTATGTTCAAATCAAACTGCTTTGGACCAGAAAGCATCGATCTCACTGCTATCGGTTAATGTACCAATATACCGTTCGAGGATGATGCCTTCACTGCTCACAAGAAGCAGTGTTGGTGTATTATTAATGCCCAATGTATGAGCGAGTTCGGCATTTACGGCAAATGGTGTGTCAACAGTTCCTTCTTGGCTTTCGTTCACTTGAAGGTGCCAGTCAGATAACTTTTCAGAATCGGAATTGTCAGTTGAAATAACGATATAGGTGTGAGATGAAAGTTGCGCGTCGATAGCATGAATCGTTGGGCGACAGTTGTTGCACCATGAGGCAGAAAAGTGAACGACATAAGGTGTTCCAAGAAGGCTTTCAGAGGTATAGGTTACTTCATCATCTGCTACGATTGAAAAAGCAGGTATTGCTTCTCCATCACTCGAATTATCTCCTGAAGTGCAACCTGGCATTACGGTCAATAAAACAACAAAGAGAACAAAAACTGAAGATTTGAACTGCATGGTTCCCCCTCAATGCCGAGTCTTATCATCCTTATGCTTTGATAAAGATAAACAAATCCAATGCAACATTGATAACTACGCAGCATGAGTCATGGTGTATGCACAAGGTCTTGTTTTCTCTTCTTCTTGCGTTGTTTATGGCATTCCAGTGCGGCGCAACAGAGATAGGTCACATAAATAGCGAATTGCAAATTTCAAAGGTATTGCTGGTAGATGATGATGACGATGGTTATGATGAAACCGACGATTGTCCTAATGAGTTTGGGAATTCTTCCAAAGACCGAATTGGCTGCATTGACAGTGATGGAGATGGATATTCGGATCCGAGTACAAATTGGAACCTCTCTGATGGTGCAGACGCCTTTCCTCTACAGAGTGTTGCTTGAAGTGACCTCGATGGAGATGGATTTGCGGACCAACCAAATCTCAATTTCACCGATGATTGCCCCTTGAAGTTTGGGAAAAGTCGCGAAATATTGTATGGATGCTCAGATATGGATTTGGATTGGATTCCTGATGTATTGGACGACGATATTGATGGTGATGGGATTTCAAATGAAATGGAACGTGCTGCGTCTCTTGTCATGACTTTTTATGATCCAATGGATGCAAATTCTGTCCCTAATGATTATGATTTTGATACCATTCCTGATGCTATCGATGAAGATGATGACAATGATGGGTGGCCAGATTCAATCGAGCAAGACCGGGGTTCAGATCCAAGAGATTTAGAAGATACGCCGTTTAATCAATACCTTGGGATGAATACAGGTTTCTTTTATCATGGTGGTTTTGATACATCTTCAGAATACGATGCCGAGCAGTTTGAGGTTTCGCTTTCGGGTGTATTAGAGATCGTCACTGAAGAACTGGTTATTCCATTTTTACTTATTCCAATTTATCTCTATTACTTCGTCTCACGACGAAAGCGGTTTGATGCATTGCGTTTAGAAATTAAAAATTGCAACGAAGAAGACGGTTTGTTTACATTGGAAAAAGAAGTAAATGTATCGATTGAACAGAGGAAAATTAAGACATTGCATGGTTTGATTTTAAGAAACGCAATCGAAGAAAAAGAAACTTCTATCCGAGGCCAACTGAAGACTCAAGACCTCGAAGAGGAGGAATAAATCCTCCTCAGTTCGCCATATATGTTTTGTTGATTTTTCCAATAGCAATCCTTGCCGAATTACGAACACCAACTGAGATGTCGTCGCCAACTCGGTGTAGGAAAGCCAGTGCAGCAATACGCCCTGATTCTCCGAGATATTCTGCAGCATTACGACGGACATACCTTGAATCATGATTCAAGAGATAGTCGCCGATAAGATTGACTGCTTCGACAGAATGGAGTTTTGATAATGCGACGATTCCTCTAACAATGAGTGTGTTTCGTTGGTCTTTCATGATGGCTTTGATGGTCGGTATTTGATTGAAACCATGGGAGCGACTCATCGCTCTAAGTAAATCGGCATGCAATTCTGAATGCTTGCTCAATCTTTGTGAATGCTGTTCAAACCAAGGTCCGAACGATGCGATTGATTGAAGCAAACACCGTAGTACTGAACGGAATTCATGGTCAATACATTCAATGAGTGCTTGTTCAGTTTTTTCGCAGCCCGAATCTCGCAATCCTCGAATCGAAGAAATAACTTCGTTCGGATTTGAACTTTTAAGGAATGGTGCTAAAATCTCAAGTTTCCGTTCAGGTTTCAAACGAAGATGTCCAAGATGAATAATGGCTACATCTCGATGCGCTTTTGATTCGAGAAGAGGAAGAATCAAATCACACTTTTTGTCAATATGGAGACTGGATTGACGGATACGTGTGAATACTTTGTGAGTGATTAACGGTTCTGCATCATAACGCAAAGGTTTGATCAGTTTGAGAAGACGTTTCTCGCCCCCTAAATCGACATTCAATACGGCCCATGAACGAATAATTGTATTCGGATTGGAAAGTGCCTCTTCGATATGAACTGAAGAATAGAGGTCTCTACTCGCATGAAGTTGTTCCGTTGCCCAGCGGCATCCCAACCCATCATTTTCAATGAATTCAAACAAAATCCAGCGAAGGGTGTTAGGCTGTAATTCAGCAGACAAACGTTTTGCGTGGTGAAGCCATGTGTGGGGTGGCGCCTCCAAAATATATTCGCGCGCTTCAGCATCAGTAATGGTGAATTGTCCTTGTTCAAGCACTTCTGGCTGGAACATTTGATGAATTTGTGGAGAAGGAATTTCAGCTAGTTGTTCCTTTGTGAGGATTTTGTGCAATGTGTTTGGTACTTCAATTGGATTGACATTTTCACACCCCAAAAGAAGGATCATACTTGCAATCATATCGGTATGTAACGGTCGTGGACGTATACTCCGATGTGAGCGTACACAGGCATTGACGTTGTTGAGGTTAATTGGAAGATGGGCCGCAGGAAAAACA
>JABJFI010000057.1 GCA_018662825.1 Methanobacteriota archaeon
GAATTAGCAATCATGGTATTGGTGTCAACCTTGGTAATTGCATGTCCATGTGCACTAGGCCTTGCCACACCAACCGCACTCATTGTAGGTACTGGGGTTGGAGCGCGCAATGGTCTACTCATCAAAGGCATTGAAGCTCTAGAAAATGCACACAAAACCGATACACTAGTAGTTGATAAAACGGGAACTATCACCTCGGGTAAGCCGAGGGTAAGTCACATCGAAATGCTCGATTGTGAAGTCAAGGAGATTCTTGGAATCGCTGCATCTCTCGAGGAGGAATCAACTCATCCATTGGCAACTGCAATTCATACTTCTTGGTCGAATGTATCTTCTTCTCGCCCAAATATCAGTGGAATCAAAACCATGCCTGGACTTGGAATTATTGGAGATTATGAAGGGTCATTGGTCGCTGTTGGAAACGCCGAATTAATGGACGAAGTCGGCGTGGATATTGAGGATGACATCAAGGAACGATTGGTTGCTGCTGCTGTCAAAGGCGTGACACTGATTTTGGTGAGTCAAGGCTTACGTCTTCTCGGTTGGATTGAAGCAAAGGACCGTATTCGTGAATCATCAGAAAAGGCAATTCGCCATGCCAAGCAGATGGGTTATGATATCATCATGCTGACCGGTGACCGCCAAGAAGCCGCCGATACATTGGCTCAAGAAATCGGCATTGAAACAGTATTTGCGGGTGTGAAGCCTGATGAAAAAGCCCTCCATGTCAAGCGTTTACAAGATGAAGGGCGGTCGGTAGCGATGGTTGGAGACGGTATCAATGATGCTGCTGCACTTTCTGTAGCAAACGTGGGAATTGCAATGGGGGCTGGTTCAGATATTGCTTTGGATGCCGCCGATTTTGTATTATTGCGTAATGATTTGATTGATGCGGTTTCTTCATTGAGTCTTGGTCGAAGCACTATGCGCCGAATTCGGGGGAACTTGGGATGGGCCTTTGTCTACAATGCCATTGGCATTCCTTTAGCAATGGGCGTAATGCTACCATTCACTGGATTCTTACTTCCTCCTGCCTTTGCCGCTGCGGCTATGTCTCTATCTTCTGTTAGTGTCGTGGGTAATTCTCTATTGCTGAGATGGTGGAAACCGATTCGTGAATGAATTAAAATCCATGCACTATATCCAACAGACATGAGCGAACTTATTCACACCCTCAATATCACTGGAATGACCTGTGGGGGATGTTCGGGCCGAGTTGCCCGCGTTTTGGAAGCAACCCCTGGCGTCCTCAAAGCCGAAATCTCTCACGAAACGGATTCGGGTGTTGTGACCACGTCTGCTGATATCTCTGCATCTCAAGTTATTGAAATCGTCAAATCAACTGGTTTTGAAGCATCCGCTTGAAGCGTTTGTTTCAAATCCAAGAGGCGACGCCATCAGTTTGCGCGGGGGTCGCCCAGCTTGGTCAACGGCGGTGGGTTTAGGTCCCATTCCTTATCGGTTCGCAGGTTCGAATCCTGCCTCCCGCACTCTTTACTCATTCAGTTTGCGAGGTCCTTTATTTTCTCAACCAAGTCCATCATTGAGGGATGTCTATCCAAGGTGAATTGTCACATGTCCCATCATAATAGATGAAACCATCATAATCTCCTGCACTAAATTGTATTTCTTCACAACCAGAATCACAGAAACCAGCAGGACTTGAGAAATAGAGGTTCGTTGACCAATATGAAGTATTTGAAGAATCGCCATTTACCTCCCAATCTTGAGTTTGGCGTTCGATTCCTTTTTCAGTTCCATCACTCAGTTTGACATTTAATGAAACCCATAGGGTTTGCATTTCTTGAAACTCCTCACTATCTTCTATCCAACCACCGCCACCATTTAGTAGGTAAACCGTTACATTCAATGAGTTATCATTAGCGGTTTCTATTATTGAAAAATCATAGTCGTATCCACCGTACATTTCATCATAGCCTTGCCCACATAATCCAGTGCCCAAAGAAGATGTACAACCCGACAAAGGCAGCATTAGTATAAGGAGAAAAACAACAAAGCGTTGTTGGGTCATGGAACCCCCTACCTTCAAGAAATAAATGAATCATTTGTCATACAATCAATAAAATGTTGATTTCGATGAAAATGATGCAAAAAGCCTCTTCTTAGCAGATGGCCTCTTACTTTATTTCGAATTGACCCATTGCCCTGTGGCAGGGTCTCGATAGAACAACTGGCCACTTCCATTTGGGTACTCAATCCATTCCTTTCCATCTGTCTTCATCATTCCACGCACCTCATATGGTGGAACAATGCTCTCGGGCAATGTAATGTTCTTCTCCGGCTTTTCTCGTTTTAAGAGAACCCCCCCCAATGCCACTACTATCATGAAGGCAGTCCCGATTGAAATCCATTGTATGGTTGAAAGTTTATCATTTCCTTGGGCATCCGTATTGGTTGATTCTTGACTTTCTGAACATCCAACTTGGTTTGAAAATTCATCGGGTGGAGTTTTCGCGCACTGGTCAAGAGCATCTGCGACTCCATCATTATCTGCATCTCTCTGCCAGCTTGAACAACCATCTGGTGAAATATCAGATTTCAATGTATCCGGGCATGAATCGTGTAGATTGAGAACTCCGTCTCCGTCATCATCTCTTTGCTCCCATGAGCAACCATTTACATCAACCGATTTGTTTGACATGGTATTGGGGCACCGATCAATTCCTGTGCAATTTGATGGGCCAAAAGAGGAGGACCCCATGTTGCATACCGTATCAGAGTCCGTGTCAACTTGAAAGTCAGAACAACCCGAGGCGTCAACGCTTGCATTGATTTCAGTGGAAGCGCAAAGGTCCCAGTAATCATTCAAAGAATCTTCATCACTATCTCTTTGTTTGTCACCACAGCCCACTTCATTTGGATTATCTCCATAAACCGTCTCTGGGCAAATATCGACGCCGTTAGGTACTGAATCAAAATCATCGTCTTCTTGTTCCCAACTACAACCCATTGGATTTACATTTTTTCCAGGTAATGTGTCCGGGCAAATATCAACTCCAAAACAATCTGAGGGGCCAACACTTGGTGCGTTTTTGTCACAGATACCGTCTAAATCTTCATCCACCTGTGAGTCAGAGCACCCTAATTCATCAACAATTTTGCCATTCA
>JABJFI010000030.1 GCA_018662825.1 Methanobacteriota archaeon
CCAATTAGGATTGAAGCAGAGAATGCTCCAATCCTTGTTTCTTTTTTCCGCCCAGATATTAGTCAATATGACATCCCCGCATCTCTTTCATCTGTTTACACCAGGCATTCTTTCGCTTTTTGGGCTTCTAACACTCATTCTTCCATCATTTACAAATCGAATACAATCCCACGGAATGCAGCTATTACTCATTGCAATTACATTGATTTTTGCAACACAGAATTTCTTCCCAGAACTTCAAGGTGCGGGAATTTGGACCGAGAGGATAAGTGACGACACACCCTCAACCATCCTTTCAAACATGCTTTTCACAGGAACATACCCGCTCTTTCCTTGGATTATATTTGCCATACTTGGGGCAACAATATCCGGAATGCAGCCGTCACCGAATACGACTTTGACAACAAACCCGTCCATGAAATATACACTTGGTTTTGGATTGTTGTTTTGTAGCATTACTTTCTTACATTCATACTTCAATAATGCTCTTTGGGCACATCCAACAAATGCAGATGCGTACCTCACATTTTTTCCCGCAAATACCGCATTTATCATCGCGGCGTTTACCGGTGTTCTCATAATTTGGTACATTATTCAAGCGTATGAATTCGAATATCTCAACAGTACTGGGAAAATATCATTAACAATTTATTTGATTCACTTCATCCCTCTTTCCCTTATGCAGAATTACGAGGACATCTATCAATGGGGCCTTGGCCCATCAGCCCTCGCAGTTTTACTCTATACTATTGCATGGATTCCAATTTCTGCACAGTGGCTGAAATATTGGCCCAAGATTAACGCCGAAACGGTTCTACGGAAATTACGCAGAACCCTCTAAACACCCTCGGCTTAAGTCACGTTACCAGTTTGTACGCCCCACATTCGAGCATAAACGCCATTCTCTTCGACCAAATCCTCGTGAGTTCCATCTTCTACAACCGTTCCCTTTTCTAAAACAAGAATTCTGTCTGCATTTCGTATTGTTGAGAGGCGGTGAGCGATAATTATCGTGGTCCTTCCTTGTGAAACCGTGGATATTGAACGCTGTAATGCCGCCTCAGTCTCGTTATCTACAGCCGATGTCGCTTCGTCAAGAAGCAGAAGCGGAGCATCCTTCAACACCGCTCTAGCGATTGCTAAACGTTGTCGCTGACCACCAGAAAGTCGATGCCCACCTTCCCCAACCAGGGTCTGCCAACGATTAGGCAACTCTTCGATGAATTCTACTGCTTCAGCAACAAGTGCAGCATCGCGAACTTCTTCTTCAGTTGCCGACATCCTTCCGTATCTTATATTTTCCAAGATGGTTGTAGGAAATAGAGTGATGTGCTGGTCGACTAAAGCCATCGATGACCGCAATCGATTGAGTTCCCATTCTTTTGTTGGTTTTCCAGCCCACGACACGCTTCCATTTGTCGGCTCCGCAAATCGAAGAAGCATCCGTATGAGCGTTGTTTTTCCAGAACCTGTTGCCCCCACAATGCCGGTTGTTTGCCCCGCACCGAGAGCGAGTGAAAGATTCGAAAATACATTTTCACGCCCAGCATAGGCAAAATCCAGTGAATCAAATACGATATCTGAATTTGAGATAACTTCTATCTCAGGGGCAAAATCCCCTTGGACCACTTCAGTCGGCGAAGAAAGAACATTGAGAACGCGCGTAGAAGAAGCCATTGCCCTTTGATACAAATCAAAAGTTTCACCAAGTCGTGTAAGCGGCCAAAGTAGGCGTTGTGTCATGAAGACTAAAACCGAATAGGCGCCCACCGCCAAAGTTCCTTCTAAAGTCATCCACCCACCCAGCAAGAGCGTAGCAGTAAACCCGCACAAAATAGCCATTCGAATGAGGGGCGTAAAGGCAGCAGAGAGGCGAATTGCTTCACGGTTTGCTTCGCGGTATTGATTGCTCAAAACCTCAACTCTCTTCATCTCCTGTTCTTCGGCGGTAAACGATTGAATGGTTGACATTCCAGACAAATCATTTTCAAGAAGTGCATTCATGGCGCCTGCTGATTTACGAACTTCAGCATAACGCGGCTCAAGACTTCGCTGATATCGAAACGACCCCCAGACGATGATTGGAATTGGCAGAACGGCAAATAAGGCAACTTTCCATGAGATGAGTAAGAACACCGCACCTACGACTAATACGGTTGTACTCACTTGTAATAGGTCGTTTGCCCCCTTATCGAGAAAACGCTCTAGCTGATTTACATCGTCGTTTAAAATTGCCAAGATATCTCCCTTTTGCCTCTCATCAAACCACCCCATACCTTGTTTTTGCACATGGTCAAATGTATCGAGGCGCAATTCATGTTGCACCGTTTGGGCTAAATTTCTCCACAGAATTCCATAAAAGTATTCAAACAAAGATTCCAAACCCCAAATAGCAAAAGTGAGTATAGATAAGAAAATTAATTGATGCCAAGGGTTAATTAAACCAAACGACGCCAGCATTGAATCTTCTTTCAAAACGACAACATCAACCGCTAATCCAATGAGTAGGGGTGGAGCCAGATCCCAAATTTTATTGGTGATTGAACACATAGAGGCGAGACGAATTGTACCTCTATGGGAGCGCATGTGGGAGAGAAGTCGCTTGAACGGCCCCACTTCCGACATAACCCGACTACTGCGAAGAAGTATGAGAACCCTATGTCTAGCACCCGTGGGTTGTTTCTGTGCGCAACGCCTATGCTGTGTCCGTGAAACGGAGAGGTGGGGATGACATGAGGCGGGCCGATGCTACCACACTGGAATATGTGACTGCAAGCAGTCACAACACGCGCCACATCACGCTAATTGACCCGGCAAAGCAGGACCCGAATACGGCCGCCAATAGGGCAATGGTTGCTATCGAATGCGGCAGCAGCATGATTTTTGTCGGCGGCTCCACAGACACTCCCGACGAAGTTGTTCATGCAACATGCAAAGCAATCCAAGAGGCTTTTGAATTACGAGCTTTTGCTGCAAGCCAAGACCCAGAATCTGATGAATCACAATGGCAAATCCCTGTAGTTCTGTTCCCGGGCGGGGCACACGCCCTCTCCCCAGCGGCCGATGCAATCACATTCATGATGCTGATGAATTCTACAATTCGCCGATTTTTGGTCGGCGAACAAATTCGTGGCGCCCCATATCTCGAAAAATTCGGCGTTGAAGCCCTACCCACAGGATATCTTGTGTGCGCCCCTGGCGGCAAGGTAGGTGAAGTTGGAGAGGCAGAACTGATACAACCAGATGATGTTGATTTAGTCCACGATTATGCACTCACAGCACGTATGTTTGGCTTCCGAATTCTCTATCTTGAAGCGGGAAGTGGTGCGGAGACCCAAGTTCATCCACAATTGATTGAAAGTGCTCGCACTGTTGAAGACCTTACACTTGTGGTTGGTGGCGGTATTCGAACACCAGAGCAGGCAACTTTGGCTGCTAAAGCCGGAGCAGATTGGATTGTGACAGGGACACTTACAGAAGACGCAGCAGATTTGCAAGAACTCCGCAACCGAATCAACGAGATTATTTCAGCCCTAACTGCCTAATTTGCAAACCATTGATATTGCCAAGCACTTCAGATTCAATCTTCGTCTTCAAAGACAACAGGGTCGCCAGAACCACCCGGGGACGGAGGCCGTGCCCCATCAACATCAATTCCAGATTCGATTTCACTCTCATCGACATCAAGATTAATGCGGCCACCTTCTGCCAATGTCGCCATGTCATCAGTATCTGGTGTTGAAAGAGTTCTCTTCACATCCGGGGCGTTGCTGTAAGCATCCCGCTTCGCTTCGCGAGCGTCATGCGTCCGAACCAAAGAAAGAGAATCAGCAAAGACACGTCCAACAACCTCACGGGTTCGCTCACCGCGACGAACCGAATCGAGTTCATGCACCATTGTTTCTCGCTGTCCCTCAATTTCTCGGAGTTCTGCAGTTCGGTCTTGTAATGCAGATTCCATGTCGGTAAGGGTGAGGGTGATTTGTTGAATACGCTCGTCACGTTCAAACACATCATTGTGCAATCTTCGCTCTCGGCGACGGAGCGAATCATATTCTCTGTTTCGTTCGAGCAATCTTCGTTTGAGCTCGTCGATTTGCTCAACCAAATAATCGTGCTCTGCTGAAACAGAACGAGGACCTTGCATAACCCGCTCCAACTGCTCTTCTAATTCTCCTAAACGACCATCTCTGGCATCGAGAAGACCCCTCAAGCGGTCAGCAATGTCGCGGAGCCTTTGACGCTCTTCTTCAAGGGCTTTGTTTGCGGCTTGTTCCGCATCGTTTTGAGCAAGCGCAGTATCGAGTTGTGCTTTCAAACTTCGAACTTCTTCAGCAGTAACCGAAGTCAATCCAGCATCGGCAGCCCTTTCGAGTGCTTCAACCATCTGACTAATCCGCCCTTCCATTTCTCCAATGACCTCGTCTTGTTGAGTTGTCAAAGTACGCAATTGATCGACTTCAGTCGCCATTGATTCACGTTCTTCGTGTGAGAGAGAAGATTGCTGTGAAGACAATTCTTCACGAGTGTCACTCAATAGACGTTCTAAGTGAATCACTTTTGCTTCACTGTCTTGTAAAGCAGCATCAGTTTCAGCAAGACGGGCGACTTCAGGGGCCACCATGTCTTCTCGTTCAGCCAAATCGAGTTCAAGAACCCGAAGGCGTTGTTTGACAGAGACCATTTCTTCATTGCGCGCAGCCAATTCTTTCCATGCGATGAGAACCTCCTCGACTAATTGTTCTACAGGGTAGCCTTTGAGCATCCCCTCAAGCGCTGCTCGCTCATCGCCAGTTGCGTCACCAATTCGGTTGATACCAGTTGTTCCGGAAGAGTCGAGCGTCATACAGGCGGCTATCGCCGCCCAACTACACTTGAACTTTCGCCATCAAAAGAGGGCTTTGGGGGCTGGTTTTCCACCCTTTACAACAGCGCCACAATCAGTTGATTGCAGTAAACATGTCATCTGGCATTTCGCCAGCGAGTTGAAGAGCGCCAGTAGCAACAGCATTAATTGGCTCATCAACACACCAAACATTGACATCACCGATGTCGGAAATTTCATCTGCCATACGAGCAGCAATACCTTCAATCAAGGAGCCGCCGCCAGAGAGGATGATGTTGTTTCGAAGAATCGGTTGGTATTCAGGGTCTGCACCAGCAACAATTTTCTTGATTGCATTTCCGATTTTAGGGATAATTAATTCACATGCTTGGTTGACCAGGTCGCCAATATCGACAACTTGCTTCTTTCCTTCAACAGACAATTCAACCATTGCTTCACGGTCATCGCCGCCAACATAGGATACTTCTTCCTTCCACTTGCGAACCATGTCTTTAGTGACTTGAGCGCCAGTGTATTTCTTACGAATAAGTTCCATGAGTTCGTTGTCTAGCCAATCTCCCGCTTCTTCGATGGTGACTTGGTCTTCATCAGTAGGGAATGTACCATAGATTCGAGCGATATCAGTTGTTCCAGCGCCGATATCAACGACAATTGAACTTGCGATTTCACCAATACCAAAAGCAGTAGCAAATGGTTCTGTAACTACCATGATGGCGTTTACTTGGCCACGGAGGGTTGCGACGAGATTTGACTTGTCTGTAAATGAAACGTGGCTTGGAGAACAGATAACACCGAACACTTCATCGAATTCTTCAGGGTCAACTGTTTCTAAAAGGTGAGAAACAAAAGCCTTGGCAGCTGCCAAATTTGCTTCATCATCTTGTGCAACACCTGCAGCCATAGGGCGGTAGAGGTTACATGCGAGTTTATTCTTGAGAGCATCGTTTCCAAATAAGACATCTCGTCCAAGGAAATTTCGTGCGACGGGGTCCTTTGGACGTCCGACAACAGTTTCGATTGTGTGGCTAGCGCCAGCACTTGATGCAATAGTAGATTGGTAGGTACCTAGGTCGATTCCAACATATAGACGGTCACTCATTTTTCTTCACCTTCCGCTTTGCGGATATGTTGGCGAGGATGCCACCACCCTTCAAGGTTCACCTTTGGTTCAATAGCCCCGTAGAACAAAATTATCCACGGTTCCGCTACGCCGTCACTCGTTTTCATTACTTGCTTGGCCCGCGCGATAGCCCCTTGCATCATCAAAAGCCGGCGGGACCTTTTTTAGCGTATTTTCCCGCCGAACATTCCAACTTAATTGATACATTAGTACAAATCCAGAAACGATTCCAATAACGCCCCAAGCCAAAGCACGTTTTTGCGAAGCGACACCATCGTCCGGTGAAGAAGGAGGGGCTTCATTATCGAGTAACGGATTCATCCAATTACTTGTAAAAACAGCATCATCTCGAAGAATAATCATATCGTTTTTCCCTTCTGGTGAATTGTTTCGACTTTGGGCATAAATTTCGATTTGAAGCGACTCCCCGCGAATATCCCAGACAGGCAAGTCTTTTGGGACATACCAGGTGCAAGAAAAAGTTCCATTCACTACATTATACTCAATGCAAGATGCGATGGGGTATGAGCCGCCAGAACTTGAGGCATTTAGCACATGAACCTCCGCGCCTGTGTCAAAAACATCGCCGTCGCCATCCTCAACACTCCATTGAACGAGTAAGGTGTCATACCACTCCCCCCCTTCTTCTGGAGATAAAACAAAATCAATCAAAGGTAGTAAATCAACAGGCCTACAACCCACCACATCTACAGGCCAAAAAGCAGAAATTACGGCAGTATAGCATGCATCAACATCATCGAAGACCCCATCTCCATCCGAATCATCAATACATCCGTTTGAATCCATATCATATTGGCTAGCATTTTCACTTGGACACTCATCGTGATCATCTCCAATAGAGTCGCCATCAAGGTCATCAATACACCCATCACCATTCAAATCCCAACCACTAGCATCTTGATTTAGACACGCGTCGATTCCGTTAGCAACCCCATCCCCATCTCCATCATTCCATGAATCGGAATCACGCTGAACCCCTTGGAGCGCCAATGCAAAACCAACACGATTACCATCTATTCCAACCCCGCCATCTTGGGCACCAGGTGAGATGTAACGAGCGCGAACTTCAACTTCAATCCATTCAACCCCATCAAGGTCAGTTTCTGATAGAGATACGGCTAATGTTGTTTCATTGGACATAGGGAAACTTGTATTATTTGAGAAATCAACCACCTGTGAAGCATAAAGCGTCGAATAACCATCGTTTTGGTACTCGTTTGCGATTGACACTCTCCCGTCCGAAAGCCGAATGATGAGTTGTAGGTCATCAACGAGGTGAGGCTCAGGCGCGCCTGCCCAAGCTAGGCGAGCATCGAAATCACCACCAACCAAATCAAAACGTTCAATCCATTCATCACCACTTCTCAAGAACGGACCAGCAGCCCCAGAACCATTCCAAGCCGCCGCAATCAAGTTCTCTAACGGCTCATGAGCGCCTTGTCTTTCTTGTAACCAAGACTGAGGCGTTTGATTGAGCAAACGGTATGAATCGTGAACCCATATGTCTCCTGCAGGAGCGACATCTCCTTGATGCAACCCCGCCTCAATTTGACCTAAGTCAATCAATTCTGAGAGATTTAATTGACCCCATCCATCGTAGTGATTTTGTAATTCATATCCTCCATTTTCTCCGTTTCGTTTTTCTTGTGGAAGTGGCGTAGTTGCTAAAGAGAGCAACGCTCGTATCAAAGAACCAGACGGCGAAAATCCATCCGCAAGACTCAAGTTATTTGTAGCATTTTTCCCACTTCCAACCCAGTCAGGGCGCAAATTATTCACGGATTGCCATGTCCGGTTTTCACCCCCAGAAATCCACCCTTGCTCGACCATTTGTTGAATGATGGCAGCAGAACTTGCAGCTGCAGGCGTCGCCATACTCGTGCCGCTCGATGAACGCAACCCATCGTTATAGGAATCATCTATTCCATCAGCACGTGCAGATTGAATGGACGAACCGGGCGCCAATGCAAAAATCCCATTTGTGCCAGATGCAGTTGGCCCAATTGAAGAAGAGCCCCAACGGTCTGTTGATTCCGATTTCATTGAAGCCCCAACAGCAACAACGTTCCTTCCGTTTGCTGGTTCAAGTAATTGGCCCCCATTATTCCCTGGGGCGATAAAGGCGAGAGACCAAGGCATTTCCAAGGCCCATGCATCAAAATCACCAGTACGTGCAGTATATTCTGTTGTTGCATCCCCCCAAGAATTGGAATGTATAGTTGCACCATACAGCCCCGCTTCAACAAGTAAAGCGTCAACATTCGGCGGCACCCACCCCTCATTAGAAACAATATCTTGGAACAGAATTTGGGAGGCATATGAAAGCGAAGAACCGTTTTGAGGCAACGTCCCTGAGCGCATGTCATAGACGTTATAGCACGACAATGTCCCAGCAACATGAGTGCCATGTCTGTAGTCTGATTGACCCGGAAGATCGCCCGAATCAATGGAATGATTTAACAACAAAACTTTGCGATGTTCAGGGCCGGGAGTCCCGACACCATCGGTTAAATTTTCACCTTCTGAACCGAATTCACCAGGCAGGGTAGCATTTCGAAAGCATGCATGGTCCGCATCAAGCCCAGTGTCTGCTACAGCAACTACAATTCCTTCACCATTTAATCCCAAATCCCAAGCAGGATTTTCCAATAAATCACCGTGTTGTAATAATGAGCCAACCTGTTCGTTTCGAGCGAGAGTTGGCAATACTGGCTCGACCCAGAGCAAACCATCAAGTGAGGAGAGTGTGGAAAAACCACCATTCCACTCCAGCACTTCAACATGAGGAATCGCATTAGAATAATATTCAGGCTCCTGCATGATACTGAATCCGTATTGGGCGAACACCCCATGTATCTGTTGCACTGCATCTAAAGGAAGGTTTGGCTCAAACACGAACCGGTAGGACTCGTGTTCAGTAAAGTGAAACATTTCACCTTTGAATTGAACGCCCGGGGATTTTTTCACTGAAACCCCCATGATTTCGTCAGCCCCTGGAGAGCGCCAAACCAATACCTCCGATGGATGCACCATCCGAAGAGGCGTGTAGCCTACATCATACAACGCCATCCACTGTTCTTGAGACCACACTCCTTTGTCCAATACGAGAACCTGCTCTTCCCCCGCATAATCGCCTAGAGGTGCCGGTGGCGCAAAGCCTTGGACTAAAGGCAACAGCAACAGCATCATGACAAAGAACGCTGGTCGCATAAACCTCGTTGAATCGTCTAACTTTGTCAATCTCGCGGTTGTTTTCACCAGATTATGCGCGACGGCGCGTTTAAGTCGGGTTTGCGAGTCGCCCAGTTCGATGAAGGCCTTTCGCGTAACAGGAGTCGCCCCGTTTGGTAGCATGCGCCAAGCATTTTCTTTAGATCTACCAGCATTAAACGCTGGTGATGCAGAACACCAAACATACTCAATCATGGGTTCCCGGCACAAGGCAAAACGCCGCACCATCGACATCAACTCGGTCGAAGAAATCGACCCACGCACCTCTACTGAGCCACGCATTACTGACCATTTCCGAGAAGAAATTGCAGCAGCTGGCGGATCAATTGCCCCTACCCGGGAAGAAGAGTAATACCCTCGCGGGATTCTTCAAGGACAACCATCTCGGACTACGTGAGCCGCATGGTTGAACGAAGCGAGTTACAAAAAATGGCGCGCACAATTGACGCGCACAGAAAACATCTTGATGCACTTAATGCACAAACTGAACAAATTTCTGCGATTATCGAAGAGCACGCCCTGACAACCGGGATTCTCGCTGAACTTCAAAAATCCAGCAAAACCGGCCACACAAGCGCTCGTCTTTCTATTGGTTCCGGGGTGACTTTGAATTACACGCACGAAGGTAAAGAGGAGGGCACAGCCCTCGTCGATATTGGAAGTGGTGTATTCGGAGAAAGGCCTTGGTCAGAAGCGCATGCATTAACCCTTGAACGAAAAGAAGGCATCACATTATTACACAAAGATTTGGCCGAACAAGTGAAAAAATTGGAGGAGAAAATCACCCTTTTAGCCCAAGAATTCAATTCAGCAGCCGAACAACTTCAACCCACTCAACCCCAAGCCGCCCCCACCCAAGACAACCCACCCGCGCCTGCGACAGACGAGAAACAACCTCGCCGCCAACAACGCCGTGGTAGCCGTTTTGGTAATGAACTAACATTAGATGATTGAGGGAATTGAATGGGGCTTTTTGATAGATTTCGGAAAAGGGTGACAGAAGTCGCCTCCGAAGTCGATACAGATGCACTTTCCGCTGAAGCCGATACCAAAGAAGCCCAAGAGGCACTGGAATCTGCCCAAAAACCATCTCCCGAACCTCCGGCGCCAATTGAACAAAACCAAGTTATTGAACCAGAAGTTGAAGAGGAGTGGGAAGACCTTGAGGCATTGGATGAATCTGAATCTTTAGAATCTCCGAGTGAAGATTGGGATGATTTTGATGAAGAGGAAGAAGTCGCCCTCCCAGTTGAACTGTCCCGTAAAGAGAAGAAACGACAACAAACACGTCGACGCACAGAAGAAAAGCGCCTCGCCAAAAAACGCAAGGAAATGGCGAAGCGAGGGGCAGTTGAATTGGCCCGACCAAAAGGGTCACACGTCGACCTTTCAGTGATGAGAACAACCACCGG
>JABJFI010000104.1 GCA_018662825.1 Methanobacteriota archaeon
TATGATGTGGTTATAAAACTTTGTTCACTAATTTTGGGATGACATAATTTAGGGGTTAGCCTCATGAATACTTGGCTCCCCCCGAGTACATATGGCGTCTCGAACATCACCAGCATTTTTGTTTGCTCTACTTATGTTGAGTGCAACAGTATCAGGATGCTTCGGAAATGCAGAAATCGAAGAAGAAGTCGTGGCCTATAACCCACTTGATGCCCTCATCACATCCACTTCTTGGTATCATTATCCAGGTGCAGTCAATGCTTCAAATCTCACAATCGGGTTCGATAACTTGACTGGTAATTCTACTCCTTATCCTGTTGTTGGAACCTATTACGGAATCGGAGATACGACCTTTGAACCGACCATTGGAGTGACCTCTACCGGTGGCATCCATTACGCTTCGTTTGGTGGAGCAGGTCGAGGAAGTATGGTCTATACCTCAATGGACCAAGGACAAACATGGGAAAACATGGGCCCATTCAATCCTATTATTCCCGATATAGGCCAAGTTGCTTCCTCAAACGACCCGTACATATATGTCGATAAGTGGACCGACCGAATTGTCAAATTCGACATGCATGCATTGACCGCCATGTTTGTGGAATATTCAGATGATGATGGACAATCATGGTCAATACCATTTACTGCTGAAGGATATTACACTCCGCAAGACCACCAATCAATCGCTTCGATGCCAGATGTTGATGGTCGGGGGAGTTATGATACCATCTTTGTTTTCTGTATCAACACTGGAAGTTCTGCCGCAGGACCTCAATGTTCTCGTTCCCTCAATGGTGGTTTGACATGGGATATTCAACAACCAGGCTACCCTATTGGGACTTCGCAATGTTCGGGATTACACGGACATCTTGCAGGTTCAAATGATGGTGCTATTTACCGCGGAAACCCTTCATGTGATGGGCCTGCAGTCTATCGTAGCATAGATGGTGGTTATTCTTGGACCGAACATACAATCACAACAACTGTGCCAATGCAAGAAGGTTGGCATAGCCACGAAGTTGCTGTAGCAGCAGATGAAGCCGGTAATTTGTTCGCATCATGGATCAGTATTGATGACATGCCCTGGATGGCTTACTCACGTGACCAAGGAGATACATGGTCAGAACCAATGATGGTGGCACCACCTGGAGTTAACGAAACTGGATTCCCTACAATTTTTGCTGGTGATGAAGGAAGAGTCGTTGTTGGATATATTGGCGAAGGAGATGACCTTGGCGGATGGGGCGGATACATGTCTGTTATGACTGATGCATTTGCAGACAATCCACTGATTACCACAGTTGCTGTTAATTCTCCAAATGACCCTCTCGATATTACCGATGATTGCGGAAACGTTCGCTGTGGAGGATTTGGAGATTTCATTGACGTTGAACTCGATGATGAAGGTCGACCTTGGATTGCATTAGCTCACAATACAAACGGTGAATTAGGGATTGTTGGAACCTATGTTACTGGCCCAGCCCTCTATGGGGAATTGAGGCAGTTGCCAGAGATTACTCCTGGTGGGCCAAGCACTCTTTGATTATCGAGTTCACAAACAGTACTTTTTTCATCATTCCTAATCGTTTTATCTGTTTATTATTATTCTCTATTCAAGAGAATAGCGGCTAGCGATGCGAAGAATGCACTGAAAAACCATTGACACGAATCTACATTTTCAAAGGTTAGCAACGAGAGAATATATCAATGACAAATACTAAATCTCAAACGCCATAAAGCAACACATGGACGATACACTAGTAATTGTAATCTTAGTCTGCGTAATCCTTCTTGTCTTGGTTTTCGGTTTGTTCTATATTATTACTCAATTAAGGCCGATAGATGGAATCAAGGATATCAACGAAAAATTAGGAACATCAACAGGTTTAGGATTGGGTGGAGAGAAAACACTAGAAACAACATTGAAATCATGGATTGAAGGAAATCTTGTTGTGAAACGTTTAGCTATGCCTAATCAAAGCAGAGTAAATGTAGAATATGCATATAATATTGGTAAATCGATAGGCCAGGATTTTTGGGTCCCAATCGATAACAAGAAAGGAGGCCAACCTCGGAAAAACATTGAAGATGTGGGGACAAAATACGTAGGGAAAAACAATGGCTCTGAGCCATTTACAACCCCATACGGAATTATTACGACCAATGAAGAGGATTACGAGAAATATCAAGCCCAGAATTGGAAAGTACTTGCCAAAGAAAATAATGTAATTATTGTCAAACATGATCAGATTATCCCTTTCCTCGAATTTCTGCAATGGCAATTCGATAAATTAAATCCTCAAAATGACCTTTTAACAGTAGTTAACCTTGCCTTGCGTTGGGAAAGCCATCATGAAAAAGCCAAAGAATTGACTGCGAAAATCACCAAGGCAGTTGGTGATTTCGATACACATATCGCCAACCGGCCTGACAAAGTGGAGGCAACAATTCCACTGCCCGAAGGTTCACTCGTCGATGAAGAAGCGGATGCAACCATCTCCATTCCAGAAGAATCGCAATCCGATGAAGAAGCGGATGCAACCATCTCCATTCCAGAAGAATCGCAATGAATTCATCCATACCGACGTGTACGCATACACAAGGGCCCCCTTGTATGCCTATACGATA
This sequence comes from Methanobacteriota archaeon, assembly GCA_018662825.1. Lineage (GTDB taxonomy): Archaea > Thermoplasmatota > Poseidoniia > Poseidoniales > Poseidoniaceae > MGIIa-L1. The sequence continues at coordinate 2,629 of JABJFI010000104.1, forward strand.
TCAAGGCTAGCGTCTGTATCGACCCACTGAATCCCCTTTGTATCGGAAAATAAAATACGAAGGGGTTTCGAATAACCCCTTGCGACTTATCCGAATCAATTTGTCTATTGACGGTGTAGTAGTTATACATCCATTGTCACTAGGGGTGCTGTGAGCAAAGTCCCTGCATTTGTGATTGGCATCATTTTGTCAATTCTTGGATTGATAATATTTGCACCAAATTCAAATGCTTCTGGTCCAGAAGCCTATGAAGAATTATATTGGGCATTTGGGGGCTGTTTGTTGTCATTAACAGGAATACTAGTCATTATTGTTGCATTGCTTTGGCCGCATAAATCCATTGATTTGATTTCTAGTGAAACTGGAAATGAGGTATCAATTCCACCGCCAGTTCATTCAGACAGAGATTGAAATTTTCTTCAAAATTGCAAGGCCCCCCCTCTGTATCAACGGGTGTCGGATGGGTAGCGTCTGAGGCGACCCACTGCGAGCCCATGCATTCAACAATTCTGAATCAAAGGGTGTTTTGCAGTAACCCTTTGCTTCAATATTAAACAGATTAATCATAATTCCAAAGGTATGGCAATCTCTTGTGAGATAGCCAAAGCCTCTTTCCTAAACCTCAAGGCCACCTCAAGGTCGCCTCGTGCCACTGCGTTTTCATCTAGAGCATAAAGACATGTGCACTCAAGGTTTCGGTCGCCAATTTCTCTACTAATAGTCAAAGCCTCTTTCGTCAGCCTCATTTCCTCATTGAGGTCGCCTCGCTTTTTTGCGAGGGTCCCTAGTAGCCTCAGTGAGTGCGCTTCTGAAGTTAGGTAGCCAAACTCTCTCTCGATACTCAGACTCTCCCGATACAACCGTTCCGCCTCAGCAATATCGCCTCGTCCAGTTATTGGATTGTATGCAAGGTTTCCTAGAGTCGAGAACGCCGCCGCCTCTAGATATCGGTCGCCAATTTCTTTACTAATAGCCAGACTCTCTCGACACATCCGTTCCGCCTCACCAATATCGTCCATCATTCTTTTAATTTCTGCGAGGTTACACAGGTCTGACGCCACGGATTCTCGGTCGCCAATTTCTTTACTGATAACTAGGCTCTCTAGAAAGAACGGCTCCGCCTTAGCGTAGGAGTTGGTGTATGGTTTCTCAAATTCGATGGTCCCGATGCCTGTCAGTGAAGCCGCCTCACCACGTCGGTCGCCAATTTCTTTACTGATCGCAAGACTCTCTCGATACAATCGCTCCATCTCATCAAAGTCTCTTCGTAAGTAGGCGTGACCTCCGAGGCCTCTCAGTGCAGCCGCGTCACCACGCCGGTCACCATTTTCCCTAAACAAATTCAAAGCTCGTAGGAAATGTTGCTGAGACGAATGTGTTCTTCCTGCTAATCTTGCTGCATTACCAAGCGTAATTTCAGTCCATGGATCAATCTCAATACCTTGCCCTGCAAATTCTTCCGATACTTCAAGAATTTGTTCGACTTGACTTGTTTGTTCCACAGTCAGTTCGTTAGGGGATGAATCCTTGGCGAATCCAAGTTCTGCTAGAACCTGTTCTAACCCTTTTTTGATATCCTCAATATTGTTCTGAGTGATGTTAATGTCTCCACTAATTACGCTATCTTGAAGAGATACATTAGCCGATGAAGTTGTTTCTGTAGAAGAGGGGGGTGCCGGAATCCATTCAGAACCTGTCCACATGAACTTGCCATCGGGGCTAAAAGTGTGGTCAGCCATAATTCCCCCACAGGTATTGTATTAACAAAATCTCCGGATATGTTGAATGACGAAGCAGAGGGGGGCCCATGCGCTCATTTTGAAGCAGAGGGTACCCACTGCTCATACGTCCAAGCAAAGGGGGGCCCTTTGCAAATCAAACAACTGTTGTGTCTTGAATCGCATAAACAACCGACCAAATGGACTCTATATCAGATTCTCCATAAGTCATCGTTTTGTAAAGTGTTAGAGTACAATCTAAGGCACTTCCAGGAGCTAATACGTATTCTTTTCCATACGCCCCAAGACTTGTAGAATAAGAGAAAGAAACACCTATTCCATTACATTCGTATGCTGTTTGAAGCCCATGTGCTTCATACAATAACAATGCACTTCCAGCAGGAGCGTTGATTGTAACAAATTCGATTTTACATACAGGAGCGTATCTATCATATGCAGCATTTTCAGAGTTCATATATGTTTTATAATCAGTCGCTGTACCTCCGCGAGAAGTGCATTCTGAGAGATTTCCCTCAGACATAAAATCTGTGTAGTAAGAATATTCTTCACAATATGTGCCTATCAAGGAACCATCAGTTGAAGAATATTGCTCTCTCAAATCACTGCAATATCGGCCACTTGAGTCAGCATTTGCATCATTCCATTGCAAGTGGTATGTGCCACCAGATGTATACCAGATTCTTTCTTGGGAATTTGAACTCGTTGTAGAATTATTGTAATAATTATTCACAACTGTTGTTTCTGAAATCTCGCCAGAATCTTGGGCCCCCTCTGCTTCTCCAACACCGCCCCCATCAAAACATCCGGACATGGGCAATAAAACAACAAGCAGCAATACAAAAATTTGGTCATTTCGCATGACCACTCCTGGACCTGCGCGGAATTAAACCATTCCCCCGCATAATCGTTTTCGGATAGTTTCAGAGGGTGTATCCGAATACCCATTGCTTAGTTATGGATAAATCGAAGGGTTAGCAGTGGGTCATTTCATACGCTACCCAAGCGACAGGCATCTCAGTCGTGGGTGTTGCAAGGGAGGCTTTGAATCAAATTACAATCCGTAAAAGAACATTGTCGAGGGGCGAGATTCAGCCATTCGTTCTTCCATTTCTTTTGAAACACGTAAGAAATCGCGGTGAACACTTCGTCTCTTAACAACTCGAATATATGCAGTTCTGAGGCTATCTATGGTCGTCGGCTGGATATTCTTCATTCTATGGTCGTCCATGTATTGAGCAAATACCGTACTCCCTCTTGAATGTTCGCTTTCTTGCATCATAAGATATTTTTTGGCCTTTTTCCAGTAAAAATACTGTATTTACGCAATATTACGGAAAAATACTACTCCGGCAGATCTGGTAGGTTGAATTAAAGAAGCTCTTGGAGTTATACAATCACTCTACAAACTAAATATTTTAAAGAAGTCATACTAAACCTTCTTGAGTATTGAGGGTTTCACACATATTATAGAACAGAAGTCACAGATTTTTGTCACTGGGTGAACTTATGAAAACGACTTTTAGAATGATGGGTATTGCTGACTTCATAACATTGGCTAATGGCCTTTTAGGTGCTGCTGCTATCATGTTCATTATTCTCGCAGTTGAAACACTTCAAAACCCATATTTTGACGAAGGGGTAAAATCAAATTATATTTGGTTGGCGATGGGATGTATTTTACTTTCAGTAATCGGAGATATTATCGATGGCCCAATCGCTAGAAAATATTCAAAGAGAAAACTGCTTGGAGGTACATTAGATGTGATGTCTGATTGTATTTCTTTCTGTGTAGCCCCGGCATTACTGATGTTTGTGATGTTTGGGCGTTGGGGTGAAGCGTCTCCGATATGGTCGGTCTCCTTGGGCATTTCTGGATGCTGGGTTATTGTCACCGGGATGCTTCGATTGGCTCGTTTTCAACATGAAGATGGTTCGGATAAAAATTATTTTAATGGCCTAGCATCTCCGGGTAATGCAATGATTTTGATTACTGTTGCTGCATTGATTTGGCTTCAACCTTCATCGGGCTTTGGTCCAGATGTTACGACAAATTGCATATTCTGTTTGGAATCTGGGGGCCTGCCACATGAGAAGCCATATTTTGATTTTTTAATTCTGCCAGTTATGTTTATTTCAGGTGCTTTAATGATTTCAGATAGGAAACTATCCAAGACAAAGAAAGGCATTCCAATGAAACTTTCAGGTTTACAACTTCTTTGTATTGTAACAGCAACTATTCTCTCAATAATTCACTCTACTGAGGTAGCAGAGGACCTGATTAATACAAAACCTCAATTTTTGTTGTTTGGCGTTTCTGGAATCTTATTAATGTTCTATGTTATTGCTGGACCAAAAATTGTTGAGAACGATTCTAAAGAATCACTTGAATCTGAATAATCAAGAAACTTCAACTTTATCGGCATTTCTTTGTCCCAGATATGAGGAAATCAATACATGACTCATCAATCCAATTATTCCTAATGCAAAGATGATGTCCCAAGACCCCTTGAAAACGAACCTTGGCAGATTGGGTGATAAGGAGAGTTGTAAACTAATCAAACTAATTCTCAATACTAAAAGCAATGCCACATAATGGACTGGCCAATTATTTTTGTGGAAAAGACTCCACCAAAGTAAAGATACTGCAGCAGTTGGTCCACCGCCCATAAATCCAACCCAAGCATTACTTGGAGAGAACCTATCGCCAATATATCCACCATTGAGAAATAAATTTCCTGGGTCAACATCTCTTGGATGACCCAATCCATCGATTTGGCCTAATGCAGCCCACCAAGTGAACCACGTAACAATTGGTAGTAAAGTAATGACGGTGATTCTTCCAAACTCGCGATGCAATGAATCACATTTTTCGGTCAATACCTTCCATTCTTTCTTTAGGAATGATTCAACACTTGCATACATAATCATAGATGCTGCTAAAGCCCAACCACCCCAACTCATTGCCAACCAGAAGAATATTGCTAGGGGGATCAGGTCATAGGTATGTTCCGGTTTCTTATAATTCAAGTATAATCCATAAATTATGGTACCTAATATGCCGATTAGTAGAATCCAATCGACCATGTTATTTTCTAGTATCATGAGGATTGGAACTGAGGTAAAACCAATTATTATCGCTACACGATGTGATAATTTATTTATTGTATCATTTCGTGAAACAAATATGTAAGTTGCTATCAGAATCAATGTACTACTGAATAATATTGATATCAAAGAAACCTGGAATGTGAAGTAAATCATCATCCGAGGAAGTGAAAAGCCGATTCCCCTTGAATGAATTAAAAAGATTGCAGGAATCATGACAAGAACATAAAACGATTTTAACAATCTTGAAGTTCGTTTCTCTTGTTCCACTTTCGTGAAAATTGGTAGTAACAACATGACCAATAGCATAAGACCTAGTGCTGAGAATTTACTTTCGATAAAAGTTAACATGAATACAATCGAAGCAAGTAATCCATATGTGAGAGCCTTATTTCGCTTTTCATTTTTATTTACCAGAAGGGAGAGAGAGAATCCCATTACAAGGTAAGGAGTAATAAATCCGAGTGGATAGTAGAACATCTCATGAAGTGTAGTTTGATGAAACCCTAGGTATGAGGAAATAGCGGAAATAGCAATCAAAACTACGCCACTACCTAAAGTCTGACCAAGACTGAATCCATGTTTACGCAGAACGTACATTATTCCAATACATATCATTGAGAAAAACAACCCTGATAATATTAAATCTGCGGTTCGAAGCCCCATTTTTTCTGGTGAAATCTTTTCCCATTCGATGACTTCACTCGAAAGTCCTTCGACATAGTTATGCCCATTGTCTTCCATCCATTGGTTTCGCATGACTGTAGCATTCCAATTCCACTGGTTCAGTTCTTGCTTTTTCTCATCTGAGATATCCAGAGCATCCAATGGAAATTTGCCATGGGTCGCATGAGGTAAAGGTAGTGATAGTAACAGAGAGGGTAATGTTGAAAGGTCTCTTTGATCAATCTGCTCAACAGTGTGTGCTTTTTTGATATTAGGACCCCAAGCCCAAGCCCCAACCTCTCGAATAATCGCATCTGCTGACCCATGTTGTCCACTATCGGTGAGGCCGTGGTCAGCAGTTAGAACTACAGTCCAATTCTCAGGGACTTTGGCAAATACTTCGGTGAGTTTTTCGTCTAACCACCTCAGTTTTTCTTCATATTCGGGTGAATCCGTTGTACCATAGCGATGCCCGGTACTATCTAATCCTGATAAATGCGCAACAATTACGTTCGGTAATCTTTCAAAAGTAACATCCTCTTTGGTATTACTCTCTGGTATTTCACCATCGAACCAGCTGTTTAAGGTTTTAAAAGATTCAATATCCCCTTTCATATAATCTGAATGTCCATGTCGATGTTTCATGAAATTTATTTCATCATTATCAGCATACAAGTCACCCCATACATAATCACCAACAATTGCAAATTCATTATCAGCAATTCCATCTTCATCTCCATCATATGAACTCGCCAGAGTCCATCCATCAGGTGTACCGGGATGTTCAGGATGAAAATTACTCAATCCTTCTTTTGGTCTTGAAGGGATTCCAGTAGCCATCTCCTTAACACAGGATGCAGTCATTGTAAGTGGACCGCTTAAAACATCGATGAATGTTCCATTTTCTCCTACCATTGAGTTTAGATTCGGCATAAAGTTGGAATCTCTCATCATATCTTTCCTTCCACCATCCAAAACGATGAACAGCAGTCCTTCACTTAGTCTCTCTTCAGAACTTGGTGCTTGTTCCATTCCTTCTTTTGGTGCAGGTGCTTCCGATATGATGTATGAACCGGTATAGAGTAGAGAGGGAATCGATAACAGTGCTATGATTCCTATTATCTGGAAGATAAGCATTTTATTGATAGCCAATTTGCTACCTTCTCCACCTCCCATAATTTTTAAAAAAGCGACCCTTACTTAATATCAATCCCGACAATAAATTCTTTTTTGTAGGTTTAGTTATAGGTATTCAAAAGCCACAATCTCCGTTTTTGGAATCTTCCAGAATCAGAAATGTGAGTTGGTTGATATTTAAGATTTCAACGCATTCGAACATTACGACGACTGTCGGTGGTACGCCACATTGACTGTTGGTCACGGAATGACTCACCCATGTCATGGAATACAAAGGGAGTCAAATTCATTGGGTCACCATTTGGTGGACCAGCGCTGGCGTTAGCACAGAAGGCAGGCAGTGGGAAGGTGCCGGTTTGCCCAGGTTGAATGTCAATCCACACATCTTCCTTGACGACCAAGTTTTGATTACCATTCCAAGATTGTTGTTCGATCATAGTTCCTTGAGGCACGACTACCCGAACCACATTTGAGCCTGGATTATTGATATTCATGTGTATGGCATTGCTGGAATCAAAACCGTTTCCTTCGATTCCTTCAATGGTGACAAGACCTTGTGATGCGGCATGATACAGACTGTCTGTACGAGATTCAAAAGTCATATTGAGGGCTGCTGGAGAATATACAGCGGTAGTATTGTCACGAGCACTACGAAGATGAGAGAACTGAGCGATGAGTTGAGCGCCTCCAAGGCAGCGGTCATCACTCACAAGTAAATTGGGATAGACGCGACGGGTCTGTTCAACAAACAAATGAGGGTTATTACCGGTGACATCACGGATTTCGGTTCGCTCACGACGGGTGCTGTGTGGGTCGATGGGAGTTCCATCTTCGTTAACAACATTCACGGTCAAATCTTGAACACAACCATCGGCAATAGGCTTTCCATTTTCGTCAAAGAAAATTTCACGCACACTCATCGGTGGCACCTGTACGGTAATGGATTCTGCACTGAGCAGGCGTCCGCCGTCCAAGGGTAAGCCTTGGCGAAGGGTGATGGTCTGGGCTACGGGGCTGGGGTTTTTTGCAATATATTTCACGTTCATAGATTCACTTCCTGTGGGGTTTCACTTCCTCGATGGATGAAGAGGCGAAGGTCTGTGCGCACGGTGTTTTTGATGTTGGCGCAAGCATCGACGAAGCGTTGGAGGCAGTGACTCCAAGGCTCGTTTTCGGAGGATATCTCTCGTTCATGGAAAGGGTGGTTATCACGTCCATGGTTGGAAAACTCATCCTCGACGAAATTACGTCGCGGATTGTAAGGCAAGAACACACGGACGATGCCGTGGCGTCCTTGTCGGAAGGCAGCAAGATTACTGGCACGGTGGAGGTTTTCACAGACAAACTCAGGGCCAGCCTGTAATGCTGGGTCAAACCAAATACGGCCGTCATTATTGACATTGACATGATTGTCATTATTTGCAATGGCTACACTGGGACGGCAGCAATGGTCGTTGGGTGGAAGGAAGGCGTGAATCCACAGTTCGTTGTAGATGTTTGAGGTAGGAGTGCCTGGATAGACATTGACCCCGTCTTCTCGTATTAGGCTGTCATCACGATTGAGCAAGGATGCACCTTGTGCGGGAACACGCATATCGTTGATTAGTTCATGCAGGTTGCGCACGAGTTCTTCGTGTTCATACACATTGATGTTGCGTTGAAGCATCCAATGGGTGAAAGATTGCATGAGTTTAGCAGCCTGTTCGCCGTCAAGGCCAGCTACTAGAGCAGGAGTCATTTGCTTCAGGTGGGCAACGAGTACACCTTCAGGAGTTTCTCGTCGCACCTCTATTTCATCAAGACCGAGGCCAAGCTGTTGACCTAGATTCTGAGCATCACGCTTGAGTGTGTGTGCATCCTTTTCAAGTGTTGAAGGACGTGAAGGTGGGGCAGGTTGGTTTTCTGGCACGTAGACGACAAGATTTCCTTCATCGTTGTGCTTGTAGGCTGTGCGTTGCTCTATCATAGAACGAGCGCGTCGGCTGTACTTTCCTCGTCCTGCATAAATTTGTGTTCCTCTAATATCGTATAATGTGGCCATCTTATCTCACTGAGACTATCTAATCACGCGACCCCTTATAAAGAACTCAAGATAATTCATTTATTTTCCATTTATTGCCAACAATGACACTCCTTTGTTTTCTAACCAAAGGGGCCCCCTTTGTACACCCGTCAGTCGAATGGGTACCCTTTGCTTACCCATTGGTGCAAAGGGGCCCTTTGAATTATATCTAAATCCGTCATGGACCCTATATGGGCGAAGAACGGAAAGTCATTCTTCATATTGCAACAAGCAAGGATGGTTTCATAGCCACTTTAGATGATGGCCTTGATTGGTTACCTGGGCCTACAGGAGATGAAGACTATGGGCTGGGTGAATTTATGGAAACCATCGATTGTGTTCTCATTGGAAGGAGAACATGGGACGTCATCAGTCAATTTGAAGAGGAGCCTTTCAGCAATTTTGAACGACATATTCTTTCTCGAAAAACCCATAGTGCAGTCGACTTGATCCATGATTTGAAGATAAAATCAGGAGAACATATTTGGCTCCTCGGAGGAGGTGTTCTCAATGGAGAGTGTCTTCAA
>JABJFI010000031.1 GCA_018662825.1 Methanobacteriota archaeon
GGTAAGGCTATTGCAACTACTAAGGCATCCTTGCCATCAAAGAGGTCAGAGACCATCATAGATTGCATATTCTCGTCATAAATCTCAATATCAAACATCCGGGTATGGTCATCAATAAGTTCGGTCGAGCCCAAATTTGGTTGGCTAATTGCAGTTGGAATAAATAGAAGTGTCATCAAGATAATCGCAATCAGAATTGGAAGTGGAGGCAATTCCAAACTTCTAAACTGTACGAATAAAAATCCAAACAATGAACCAATTGTTGTCAGAGACAAAAAGAGGGTTGAACTTGCGATTCCTTTATCGCTTGTTTCAACTTCAAAACGAATGATTCCAAAAGCATGGCAATCGCTGTTAAGGTCCCCTGATATCGTTTGCACACATAATTCCAAATTCGCATCTCCGGGTGTTAAAGGAGCGATTCCAGACCAAGCCCATACGGTATTATTCCCTGCTACAGGGCGGTCGATTCGTAATCGACCGGTTGAAGTTTCCATAATCAGGTCTTCATCTTTGATGAATTTTTCATCGTCTGCAAGCGGCCCCCAAAGTTCCCATTTCGTGGTTTTGACATCATCGACCCCCCATGGGAATAGCGGTTCAAACTCAATGTGTGCGCGTCGTTCAGCATCGACAAAGACCCGAGCCTTTGGCTCATAGATTTGGCCTTCCATGATGATACCGCCACTGTTTTGTTCAAAGGCACCCCACTGAACTTGAATCGTAGTCCCCAAACAATTGTTTTCGGCAGAAACAGAGAGTGTGAACACGTCTCCAATACCCAATGAGAGGAATACCTCGATTCGCTCACCAGAGAAATTCATGGCAGAATTTGATGTTGCGGAGTTGACAACCTGTGTTACGACCGAATCGTAGACTGGAACGCCACCTGCATCAACGGAGTAAATCATGGTGAAACTCTTTTCCCCCATTGGAACGCGCTCACAATATTGTGGACCGCCTAGACCGTCGATGTAGGCAGACATGAAAACCGTCATGTTGACCGTTGCATTGATTGGATTTTGCAAGGGTTCGCTGCTGATGGTGAAAATAGGAGTGATTCCGCCTCCATAGTTCACCGGATGACTTCCAACGGCGTTATCGGTACGCCCACGTTGTAAGACCGCTTCTTCGACATCTAACCCTTCAACGAATAATCGCTCCATAGGAGTGATTTCCCACTCAACAAAGCCCGGTTCATATGTAGCATCTTCAATTGCCTCAACAGCCCCTGTTGCCATCACCCCGATGAGTAAGGCTAGCAGGACGAAGGCAAGGCTACGCTGGCGCATTGACACCACCACATGGTTTTGGTTCATGAAGGCGATGGCCTTTTGACAACGATTCATCGAAATCAAACAAAGATTCCAGATGACAACATCATCCACATTGCGAGCATACCACAGGTGATAGAAATTCCATTCACGCTACCCTTTGTGAGGTATCCTCGATTTTCGAAAACCGCACCTAATACGCTATCCATTTGACATCCAAGCCAACCAATTATGGCGACAATGATAGTTTTTTGTACACCGATCATAATGCTATCAATATCGGCATTGGTCACCATCCAAGCGACAAATGTCAAGACAGAAATCATGGCTGAACCGAAAAAAGCAGCTTTTTGTCCAGAGGGAGAAAATCCACCGTTAACTCCTGGTTCACAAGGTTTCATCGTCGTAATCATGCGAACATTGTCATCAAGGCAACCTATCTCACTGGCAAATGTATCTGATGATGCCACTGCTACAGCAGCACCGAACATCCAAATTCCGTTGTACCAGTCTTCAGTGATGAAGGAAATAATAGCAACAATTCCGGGAAGTCCACCATTGGCAATGACATTGCCATAACTTCGATGTCCATCTTCTGATTCAGACATTCCACGGGTCATTTTTTCATCAAATCGCCATTTTGTAGCCTTATGTGAGGATAAGAGAAAACTGAGTAGAATCAAGAGCCAAGTCCAATGCCCCATTCCACCGACAACAAAACCAAGTGCAGTAGCAGCTAGAATACCAGGTCCGTCGAGCATTTTCGCTTGACGAGAAGTAATGACGAGGCCAATTAAGAGTACAGATGTGACAATCAAATTGCCTTGATTGAGACCGCCTGAAAGCACATCCATCGACATTCCTCAATCGCTTGGGGTTCGCTTCTCCTTGAAAGGTGCTTTGCCTATCAAATGCGATGGACAGCGTTTCCTATCGCATATTCACGAAAGGGCCGTGGGTAATATTCGGCGAGTAATTTGCCAAAGTGCGAGAATTAAGAATATTGGCCAACCTAAGATATAGACGATTTGGATGAACCAATGAACATCATTGAAAAGAACGCCTAAGAACCAAGAAGAACCGTTCCAAAAGGAATGAAAAAGAATGGCAAGACCAATGGCATAGAATGGATTTTTAGGAAGTGTGAATGCTTCTTCTCTCGACGAGCACATCCAACGAGGTACTAGAATTGGTTGTGAGAATTCAGTTGCTGATTGTTTCACTATTTGTCCAGAATCATTCATTAAAACCCATGGCTGATTGGTAACTGGGACGGTGTTCTCTGGGGCAGTAATGTATCCCTGCTGAGTGACTCGCGGCTTTCGTGTAGTGAGATACCAACCAATTGCATACCCCGAAATACCAGTCCAAAGACCATGGGCAGGGATGGAACTAATGCCCCTAAGTATAGTTATGAAAGGAAATGAAATAGCAGAGTACTCGCCAGCCCCAAAAGCAGTCAAAACATAGGTAAAATTCTCAAGCAAAGCGAATCCCAATCCAACAGTAAATCCAATTTGAAAACCACGTCGAGGGCTGTCAACAAACCGAGCCAAGGCCAGTATGGCCGCAGCCTTACAAATCTCTTCACCAATCGGGGCGGAAAGAAATAGAATCATTCCATAACCAAGACTCATCGGATCGGCTGTATCAAGGCCAATTCCATTGAGTATAATCGGAGAAAAGAAAGAATTAATCAAAATTGCTGGAAGTGCCGAAACCATTCCAGCAATCAACATCCATTCGGCGAGTCTTCGTGTTGTTGGTAGCCCAAAATAAGCGCTCAAAGTAGACCACCAAGCAAAAACAGGGGTGGAAAAACCGATGATGAACGCGGGAATCGCTATCAGACCCATAAGCAAGCCAGTGAAGATATTAAGTCCGAAAATCATCATCGGCAACATGCAAATTGTGCTGATGAAAACACCGCCAAAAAACAGCCACCACAAATGTTTCCCTGGCGGCATTTCCAAAGGAGAAGAATCTCGAACAAGATGGTGCTCAACAAGAATTGGTTGGGATGATTGAATCGCTGTTTGAGGGACAATCATATTGAATGTAAGGCCAAATACAGATTCAGTTCCTCGAACGACATGTGTTAATTTTGGTCGTCGCAGAAAAGTAAAACCGATGACACACGGAATGAGGCATAGAGAGCCAAAAATCGTAAGTAATGGATTTGAAGGACCGAGGTCACCATCTAAGTCACTGTCAAGGATTCCTGCAAAAATCGCAATTGATGAAACTTGAACAATTATTAGAACTAAGAATACAAATCCAAGCATTGAGCGAACTACTTTCCATTTTGAAGATGGATGGGCCAAAGTAAGCCCGGGTGGAGCCGGAGTCAACGGAGTTGCCGGCATACTCTGCATGATGTGAACAGGGAGGGAGTAACCTATCACACTTACGAAGAGGTCCCGCTCAGTTCGCCCATCACTCGTCACTGAGATAAACAGCAGTCGGCTCAAACAGTCATCATTGCGGGATTGACGCTCAAACTTCTCCCACATCAATGCACCGGAGGCAATGAAAGGAAAACACGCCTTGAACCCTTATTGATTCACATAGAAAGTAGCGACTTCACTTCTCGCCGAGGAAGCCGTATCCCCACGAATGCGGGGGTGCAAAGGTTTCCTTGATCGAACGTGGGGACACCCATCGCAACAAATTGAGTGGAGAGCCTGCTTTGTCGTTGGTACCGCTTCCACGAGCGCCACCGAACGGTTGCTGGCCAACAACAGCGCCGGTTGGCTTATCGTTGATGTAGAAGTTTCCAGATGAATAACGAAGCGCCTTCATTGCTGTGATGACATCTTCACGCTTGGTGGCAAAAATCGAGCCAGTAAGCGCGTATTCCGATGTTTCATCACAGGTCTTGAGAATGTTCTCGAACCCGTCATCATCATAGACATGAATTGAAAGAACTGGGCCAAAGATTTCCTCAGCCATTGATTCATAGTGGGGGTCTGAGCATACAATAGTCGTGGGTTCGATGAAATATCCTTTGGAACTGTCGTATCCTCCACCGGTGACGATTTCACAACCTGAATCGGCCTTTGCCCGGTCAATGTATGCAGCTATATTGTCAAAGGATTTCTTATCGATGACTGCGGACATGAAATTAGTGAAATCACGAGGGTCACCAATAGTAATCTTTCCAACTTCAGAACAATATTCGTCTTTGATATTATTCCATACCGTGGCAGGAATGTAGGCGCGACTTGCTGCACTACATTTTTGTCCTTGAAATTCAAAAGAACCCCGTAACAGAGCAACAATCAATGCTGCTTCATCACAGTCTGGGTGTGCGACGATGAAATCCTTGCCACCCGTCTCACCGACAACACGTGGGTAGGAGCGGTAATTTTCTAGATTGTTAGCGACATCTCGCCACATCTTTCTAAACACATTGGTTGAACCAGTGAAATGAATACCAGCGAGCATTGGGTGAGAAAGAACAGTATCTCCAACCATACTTGCCTTACCAGGAATGAAATTAATCACACCGGCTGGAAGTCCAGCATCCATCATCAGTCGCATAAGTAAGTAGTTAGATACATAGGAGTTGCGGCTCGGTTTCCAAACACCAGTATTGCCCATTATGGCAGTACTTGAAGGTAGGTTGGCAGCGATACTTGAGAAGTTAAATGGCGTTACTGAAAAGATAAATCCTTCCAAAGGCCTAACTTCGCTTGAATTCCACATGCTTGAAGGAGAAACCGGTGGTTGCAAATCTTCGTAAATTTGACGAGCATAGTGAGGGTTGAATCGCCAGAAGTCAATCAGTTCACATGCTGAATCAATTTCTGCTTGATGACATGTTTTAGATTGGTTGAGCATGGTACTTGCGTTTATTTGAGCTCGATATTCCCCTTTCAACAATTCACTTGCTTTGAGAAAAATAGCGCAACGAGCCTCCCAAGGCATTGTTGACCACATCTCATGCGCATCAAGAGATGCTTGAATGGCTTCTTCGACGTTTGCTTTGGTCGCCATGTGAACACGAGCAATCACGTGGCTGTGATCGTGTGGCATCACTTGTTCAACAACATCACCAGTGAAGACTTCTTTACCGTTAATGATGCATGGGATTTCTAGAATTTCACTTTCTTGACGTGCGATTTCTGCCTTGAGTGCAGCACGCTCTGGGCTGCCTGGAAGATAGCCGAGTACAGGTTCGTTAATGGGGGTCGGTGGGCGAGGGACGTTGTTCACCATGCTACGATGCTATCGCACCCGCCACTTCAACATCACGCAATGTATAGATGAGCGTGTTTTGCTCTAACCTTACTCAATTTTGGCCCGACCACAGCCATACAGTAGCCTTGAGATGGGTTGCGTGCGTAGTAATCGTGATGGTATTCTTCTGCCAATGTGAAGTGCTTCGCCTCTTCGATGGTCGTGACTATTGGGCTGTCGTAATAGGCTTGCATTTTCTCAAGCATGATTTGAGCAACGAGTCTTTGTTGTTCATTCGTTGGCATGATACAACTGCGGTATTGCGTGCCAACGTCGTTGCCTTGGCGGTTTAGTTGAGTAGGGTCATGAACGGTGAAAAACACTTCA
>JABJFI010000027.1 GCA_018662825.1 Methanobacteriota archaeon
GCTTTTTCCCCACCTGAGAGTTTGTTGACTTTCATATCCATTGGATGCTTGTCAAGCCCAAGTCGTGTAAGCGTGGCTTTTGCGATATTGGCAACATTGCCACCTCCACTTGCTCCAAGCGTTTGTTGAAGTTCTGAGTAGCGTTCCATGACTGTTTCCCAATCGCCCTCGTAAAAGGCAGGGTCAGCCATTTGTGCTTCAATACCGGCAATCTCTTCTTCCAACTCTTGGAATTGGCGTCCTTTCCGACTGAGTTCCTCTTCAATGGTAGAATCTGAATCGATGTCTCGAATCTGTGTCAAGTATGCGATACGGATACCAGGGGCATATTCAATCTCCCCTACGTCCTGTGATTGCTCACTGATGGTATTGAGCAGTGTGGTCTTTCCAGCACCGTTATGGCCGACGATTCCTATTCGGTCTCCGTCTTGAACTAAGAGGTTGATGTCAAGCAAAACGTCAACAGGGCCGAAACTTCGGTCGACCCCTTCGATGTTGATGAGTTGGCGTGGCATGTTCTCCCCATTTCACGGCCCCCGTCAACCCCTCATAAACACCATACCTCATACTTGGATGAGTTGAACAAGGTTTGAACACTTCACTCATGCATAGTGAAGGCGTTATTCCTTCCCTTACGAGCGAGTAATTGTCTGTGATTTTCCAGTTGTTTTTGTTTGTGTTTTGCCAAGAAGTTCTTCATTCCTGGACATGCCACTAAGCATACTGTCATTCCAAGAATTATTCCAGCAGGGACCGAAATGTAGAGGGGAATTGGGAGAATGAGTGAATTCGCAACTCCAGTTAGAAAACCGACAAAGGAACAAATCCCAAATGGTTTTTGCGTAATCTTTGGCAGCAAGAGCGAACCGTAAGATGGCTTCCTTGTCCGAGTTGCAGACAAAGAAAATACCTCGGGCAAATTGTCTGTCATTGCATGAAAGTTATACTTGACAGGCTATAATCTATTTGCCGGCATAAGTCATTCAAAGCCCAAGCCACACCGTTTGGTACACATTACGGGAATATCTTGACTGAAAAAGGAATCAAAGTGTTTTGATCGCTTCATCATGATGAGTCAGCAAATTTCGCAACTTGACCTTCATTGATGGTGTCAGCATATCGTTATCAGTTGTCCATTCTACAGGGTCGAGAATGAGGTTTGCTGCACGTTCATAGCCTTTCCATGTAGGGGCTTGCATGTTCTTTTCCTTGAGTTCAGCAAGCAACCAATCACGGGTAGAAGCACGAGCACAAATATCTGCATCACTACCAGAGGCATCAACACCAGCATCGGTCATTGCAGCCTTGAGCATATACATATTTGGATGGACGATAAGGAAGGTCCTCAACATGTTTCGCCCGTCAAGAACAGCCTGTTCAACCAATGGCGAGAGCTTGAGGTTTTCTTCAAGAGGTGCAGGAGATACATATTTGCCGTTTTCAAGTTTGAATTGACTCTTGACACGCCCAGTGATTGAAAGGTATCCATCCGATGATAACTTACCCAAGTCACCAGTTCGGAATACACCAGGTTCGATGATAACTTCTTTTGTTGCTTCTTCATTATTCCAGTAACCTTTCATGACGTTTGGTCCGTGAACAATAATTTCACCTTCATCAGGTCGGTCAGGGTCGTCCCAAGCATTTGTATCAATGGTAACTTTGACGCCATTTGCGACTCGTCCAACACATCGAAGTTTCGAAGTTCCAGGTCCAGCCCATCCGTTGGCAGCGACCAAAGGCGAAGTTTCGGTCAAACCATAGCCTTCGTAGCAACTGAATCCAACTTGCTGAATAAATGCTGCAACATCTGGTGAAAGCGCAGCAGCACCCGACATACAGAATCGAATATTTCCACCAAAGCGTGCACGAACTTTTGACCAAACTAACTTGTCGTAGAATTTGTCAAAGAATCCAGATGCAGGGACTGAATCACATTCGACACCTGCTTTTGCAATTCTCTTGGTAGCAGATTTCTTTGCCTTTCCGATGAGGAATTTCTTGACACCCGTTGCATCTTCGAATTGACTGTTGACTCTATCGTAGAACTTGTTCCAGACTCGAGGAACTGCCAAAAGAACTGCAGGTTTAATTTCAATACACTCATCTGCAATACGTGTTAGTTCAGAAATCAAATTGATGTGAACGCCACAACGAATCATCCAATGCAAGTCAAAAGTGCTTCCAAATGAGTGAGCCCAAGGAAGGAATGCAGCGTTTTTATCGCCGATGTAAACCTTGAATGCGGATTGAACACACAAGATGTTGGAGAGCGTGTTCCAGTTGGTCAACATGACTCCCTTCGGATTACCAGTAGTTCCAGATGTGTAGATGAGGGTGTTCAATGCGAACGGGTCATCAGCAACCTCGAATGTATTTTCACTTGCGCGACCAGCAGCAACAAATTCAGCCCAAGCATGAACTTCAATGCCTTCTGGAGGAAGTTCATTGGCAGGTTCATCGCCAAGAAGTATAACGCCACAGCGAGGCCAAGCGGCTGCATCAGCAGGAAGGTGTTTGACCAATTTGTCAAGAACTCCAGTATTTGCCACAGCAAGCATAGAAGGTGCAGAATCATTGAGGATGTATGCCCATTCATCACCGTGTTGGTGAGTATACATGGCAGTGTAAGCAGCACCAATGCCGTTTGCACCGTAAGAGAGAGCAGCCCACTCAACACTGTTGTCAAGAATCAAGGCCACACGGTCGCCGGTTGCGACTCCGACATCGGCCAATTGCTGACCAACAGCCTTAGCCAGTTCTCCAAATTCATTGTATGTCAAATGAACACGAGCAGCGCCCTTTGCAGGAATATATCCAAAACAGTTGTGTTCTCCAAAGCGTCCAACACTTGTCATCAACATTTGGTACAATGTTCTAGGATCATCACCTTCGGGTTTCACCCATTGTCGGTCATCCGGTTGTCTTTCCCACGCCATTTGCAGTTCTGCCATGTGCACCAAGTGTTGCATAAAGCACTTGAAGGGTTCGCCGGTTTTTGAATGGGAACAAAATTAACCTTGAAGACAATTGATAACATTCATTCGCCAATCAGCGCCATCATTTCGGTTGGCTAAGGGGCTGGCGGGACTTGGATGCCAGCATGTGTCAATTCGCACACTACGGCCATCGCGAGAGAAACCGGGACCTGATTTCCCAGCGCTGAGTGCTAATCTAGCTCGTTGCTCAGCATATTTCCCAACGCCGATTACCCGTGTCACTTTCATGATGTCAATCACATCGAGAAGATGCTCATCACATGCCTTGAGTAGTGGTGACATTATTGCGGCAGGAAGGTTATTTGGCGTGATGTTTTTTCCAGTTTCACCAAGAAGTAGTAAGGGGCAATGATTGACAACAAAGATATTGTCAAATGTATTCTCAACTGAACCAAAATGTGACTTCATCAGATTCCAAAGCCGAGTTCCAGAGACTTCTTGTCGCTCCAAAGCCATTCCTTCAATCGGCCGTTTTGGATGAGCATTGGGTGGTGTTTCGAGTTCACGTGCTTGGATTTGTAAGAACGATTGAGCAATTTCAGTTGCTCCGAATGGAACGCCAGTTTGTGCCATGCCCCACGGACCAGGGTTCATTCCAAGCAGGAGTGTTTTTCCACCACGGCTCCCCCATTTGTGTAAATATTGTTCATGATGGGGCCAAGCATAGTTTAGTGGATTAGTTGCATGAGCCACAACGGTCTTACTCTCCAGTATGGGGATTGCAGCATCACAAATCTCAGACAGGCGTATCGCTGCCTCAGTGAGTTGCTCTCCAACGTCCATACAACACTGGAAGTGTAGACCCTAAATGAGCCTATTCTTCGTCTTCACGACGAATGGTAAGGAAGAATCCAGCACTGATAGCGACAACCGTTCCGACCATTCCAATCGAAGGAATGGAATCTCCATCAGAATCGATGGTTCCATTTCCACCAGTGTTCAATTCCATGCCATCGCATACACTTCCAATTCCATCGCCGTCCAAATCTGCTTGGTCGCTGTTGGGGGTCAAAGGACAATTGTCAATTGAGTCAGTCACACCATCGCCATCATCGTCTGAATCAAGGTTGTCACCTATTCCATCATTATCCGAATCCATCTGTTCGGATGGGTCCAGTGGGAATGCATCATTTGAATCATCAAGTCCATCGTTATCATCATCAAGGTCGCAGAGGTCTCCAAGGTTATCTCCATCGGTATCGAGTTGGTCGGTATTGCTCATGTTCCAACAGTTGTCTTCTGAATCCTCAACTCCATCATCGTCCATATCTGAAGCGGTCACTGGTGTCATACTCATCACAACTTGTGCCGAATTTCCATTCGGAATGATAAACGAAAGTCCAGTAACAAAACCATTCGGGTCCGTCGGATCTAGTTGAGCACTTATCTCAAGTCCACCGATTGCAAACCGCTCCACGCCAGTATAACTGGCTGAAGGTGAATATGTGAGAGCATTTCCAGAAAGTGAACCCGTGAACCAATATTCTTGACCAGCTTGTAAATTCGTTGCTACAAGTTGATAGTCAGTTCCGTTCCAAAGATATACTTCATAGAAATCATCTCCAGTCCCGTTAGGAACATTCACACTCGCAAAGTTTGGTCCAGAGAGAATCTCAAATTCATAGCCGACCGCATATATTGGGTCAAACCATGTCAAACCGGTTCCATTCACAACAACATCAAACCAGAAGCCAGTACCGTTTTCACAATCTGAAAGATTCCATTGATTATTCAAATTTGTCAAGTTGGCTAACATAGCGTTCAATTCGCTGCAATTCGTAGGCATCACTGGATTTGATACGTTCATACCAGGAGTATTTCCTCCGGAGGAATTACCGGTGTTATTACCACCAGTATTGTTGCCACCAGTATTGTTGCC
>JABJFI010000058.1 GCA_018662825.1 Methanobacteriota archaeon
AAACAGGGCAGCAAGTAAAGCCAAGATTACGACAACTGGAACAAAGATTCCTGCGACTCGGTCAACAAGTCGTTGAATCGGCGCTTTACCCATTTGTGCTTCTTCAACCAAAGAGATGATACTGGCAAGCAATGTATCTTCAGAGGGTCGAGTTGTTCGAATCAAAACACTACCATCTAGAACAATTGTTCCAGCCGACACTTCATCGCCATCACCTTTTCGAACAGGATAGGGCTCACCCGTCATCATCGATACATCGATGCTTGCTTTACTTTCATGAAGCGTACCATCCAGAGGAATTGTTTCCCCTAGTAATACTTTGATCAATGAACCAACTGCTACTGCCTCAACATTTCGATACTCGGAATGTCCAAGCGATTCATCGGTAATTACTCGTGCTTGTTTTGGTTGCATTTCCATCAGAGAAAAAATGGCATCGGTTGCTTTGAGTTTGGCAGCAGCCTCCATCCAATTGCCAAGTAAAACAAAGCCAATAATGAATACGACTCCATCGAAAAAGACATGGTTTGCAGTTTCAAACACGGATGGCAAGAGTGGTATTTTAGCCTCGAAGGTTATCAAAAAAGACCAAACAAACGCTACAGTAGTCCCAAGATGAACGAGTACGTCCATGTTTGCTGAACCGCCGCGCAATGATTTCCATGCCTTCACATGAAAATCCCATCCCGACCAGAAATAGACTGGTAGCGTTGCTAAGAATGCGAATAGTAAGCGTTTATCGACACCATTGACCATCCCCATGCCATCGGCGAACATGGTAAGATAGAGCGTTGGTAATGCTAAGAGTAACGCGAGTGAGACTTTTTGCCCCTGTTTGCGTAATTCTGATTTTGCTTCATCGATGAGAATGGGTTTTCCACGTTGTACCTTAGCCCCAAATCCACCGCGCTCAATTGCAGTAATAACGTTGGTAATTGTGAGTTGAGGCTGGGCGTTTGGTTGCAGTTGAATCACAGCGCGATTGAGAGGTAAGTTTACTGAAACCAGTTCGACATGTTCAACTTGAGAAGCGACCTTTTCGACTGAAGCAACACATGCGCCACAGGTCATACCTGTGATATTGAGTGTGAAAGAGTCTTCAGACACCATCTCACCTCATTCATTACAACAAGTTTCAGTTTCGCAAGACATCAAGTTCCAATCGCCGTTGTCCATTGTAATACAGCCACAGCCACATGTACACATCCAACCAACTTGATTCCAGCCTTTGCCACCTTCTGCACGAGTATAGAGACGTTTCATCTTACACTGGCAATCACACATATGAGCTTTGACTCGCGCCATGTCTTTGCGTTTTATGTAGTCAATATAAACGCTTTGTTTTGACTACAATACTACTGTGGAGCCAAATCAAGCGAACCCGCCCACACATCTAGTCCCCGTAATCGGCAAGGGAATTTTTGTCCAAGTTGGACAACAGGATTCTGTTCACCGCGCTGGTCTGGTTCGGCAGGAATGACCGATAAACCAAATTCATCAACACTCATTTGGGTCTTACCCCCGATTTGCCGCAAATGCATACGCCCATGGATTGCTCCATCATCAGCCAAATCCAAGAATACCCATGGCGTCCTTAAGCCAGTAATACGAGCATCCCAAGAGACATGCTCAAGTGGTGTTGATTCGGTCGAACTCTCTCCACCAATCTTTCCTCCACGTAGTAAGTGAAGATGATAGGCATTTGCCACCAACTCCCACTCCATTCGCTTTGCAGTATGCCCTTGCTCACTACAATGGCTCGAAATTTTCGCTGTTTCTTCAATGGAATGAACCCACCCTTCTCCACGGAGATGTGCTTTTAATTGCCGGTGTGTCATCAAATCAGGATACCTTCTAATCGGACTAGTGAAGTGAACATATGCGTCAAGATTTAGCCCGAAATGCCCGAGATTTTCTTCACTATATGTCGCTCGTTGCATCAAGTGAAACAAACCTTGGTCAACGACTCGACGCACAGGACCTTTGAGATTGGAAGCCTGTAATTGTGCTTGGGCTAGAGCGTCGAGAATGTCTTGACGAGCCTCAGAATCCAAAACACTGGCAAGGTATTCAGGTGTGTCATCAGTAGATTCTTCTTGTTGATTTTGCAGACCTGATGTATCGATTGAGCCACCCGCCCAACCTGCAAGCAAGTCGGTGAGTTCACTTTCTTCAGATTGTCCATGAGTTCTATGACTCGGCATTGGCAATTCGATATCGACCCCTAGTGCAACGAGTTTTGCATTCAATTCTTCGACTTCAATTGCATCTGGCGGAGTGTGGCATCGCCAGGGGAGAGGTGCACCGACTTTTCCAAGTAAATGGCCTACAGATGCATTGGTTGCTACCATGAAAGACTCGATCATTTGTGTTGCTGCATTCGGCCATTTAACTTCGACTTTGATGTTATTGTCACCATATAATCGAGGACGTAATTCTGCATTCTGTATATTCAATCGAATGTCTTTTGCTTGCCAAGATTGAGCCAGTTCAAACATATTGGCAAAGCGTGGATTATCCAAGGCATCTTCGTAAGCCATGTTCTCAGCAACTCGGATGACCGCTTCGTAGGCATTCGTTTCAAACACCTCATCATCACTGTTAACCTTCATTGCAATAACCATTGCAAGCCTGTCAACATCAGCTCTCAGTGAGCACAAATCATCAGCCAAACGAGGTGGCAACATTGGAAGAACAGCATGGGGCAAATACACAGAGGTAGCACGCGCTCTAGCAGCGCCATCCAACCGCGAATCCGTTTGAACATAATGTGCTACATCGGCAATAGCCACCCATAATGTACGAATTCCATCTTCTTCGATGAGGCATACAGCATCATCAAAATCCTTTGCATCATGAGGGTCAATAGTGACAAAAGGAAGATGACGGAAGTCTTTCCTTTGGGCAGAAATTTCCTTGTCACCATCCAATTCTGGCAAACGGTTTGCGGCTTCAACTAATGCCTCATCGTAGGAGTGAGGAAAAGGATTCCATCCCCCTTTCCGTTTGTTTTCAAGGCGTAAATCAAGCAGGGTACGTGCATTGAGTCGCCCTGACTGAATCAGTAACAAAGCCATGCTCGGTTCAGCATCGCGAAACCGTAATCCCGAGCGGCGATTGGCGATGAACCGGGCCTCCTTGGCGAGGTCGAACTTCCCCCATGAACGAACAATTTCATCGGGGAGAAGTGAAAATGAATCAGGGTAATCTGTTCCACCCAAATGTGCTAACCAAACCTCTTCTAACAATGCATAACGTTGCATATCATCCTGATTCATTGAAGGGGTAAGGTGTGCATTTTCGGAATTCAAAGCAGGGCGCCCATGCAATCCTGTCGAACCCTTTGAAGCATGAACAGTGGTGAATGCTTGCCAATCTAAAACCGAGGATTTGATCTGCTCGGTTTCTTTCGGCGAACGAATATGCACCAGTTTAGTTTCATCTTCAACAAAGTGCTCGTTTTTTGACCGAGCATGGGCGAGTGTTTCGTAAATATTACTTCGAAAAGTTCGTTCAGAGCGAGTATCTTTGGTAAAATCACTTGCAAGATTTTCACGCTCGATAAGGAAGGTTGCAATCGCTTCACCCGACCATTTTGTTCCCCAAAGTTCAGCATCATCTTTGAAATGATTAGAGAGGCGTTTCCAGAGCCTTTCTCCATCTGAGAGTTTTGGGCCTTTGGACCGATGTTTTGAACCGCGATTATTGTGTTTGCCTCGGCGACCCATGCACCCACCTACAATCCAGTGTCCTTAAGTTTCTTGAGGGCATCTTTCTGTTTATTTGACAATTCATCGTAATCAGGAAGGACAAATTCGAGTTCTAAATCTCCACCATCGTATCCTGCTTTTGCGATACGCTGACGGTCACCAACCAATGTTTCAGGTGCAACACTCAACATGATTTTCTTATTCGAGGGCAAAGTAACTTTCACTTTGCCTCCAAGCATGAGTGTACTGAATGGTGTAGGCACTTCTTGGACAAGAATGTCTCCATCCCAAAATCGTCCTTCTCCAAATTGTATGCGGATGGTCAACATGACATCACCCGCATCTCCTTCAGGATGGTCGTGTCCTTGGCCCTTCATCCGAGTAGTAGTTCCATGCTTCACTCCGGCCTTAACCGAGGTTCTCAACGTCGTTGATGTCGCTTCCATAGAACCGCTTGAATTTTGTTTGAGGCGCTTGAAGGAGAAGGAGAACACCCCACCTTTCTCGGCTTCTTCAGTCGATAATTCAAGGCTTACACCGATATCTGCGCCTTTCGGGCGTTGTTTTCGTCGTTGAGGTTGCCCCATGCCTCCGAAAGGGTTACCTCCGCGTGGCCGTCCTCCACCTCCAAACATTTGACCAAAAATATCTTCCATACCTCCGCCACCAAATGAAGCGCCACCTCCACCGCCGAACATTGAAGACATTCGCTGTTGTTGTTCATGTTCACTTCTGTCCTTTGCTGTTGCAATGGATTCGTAAGCCGCTTGAACTTCCTTGAATTTTGCTTCAGCAGAATCATCGCCGGGGTTTCGGTCCGGATGGAACTGACGAGCTTTTTTACGAAATGCTCGTTTGATTTCTACATCGCTTGCGTTCCGCCCCACACCCAAAACAGAATAGGGGTCTTGCTGCGCCATTGAAGGGCCTTCCACGGCACTCCCACATCAACCCTCGCAACAGAGAAATGTGAAAAGTTGGAAGGAATTACGCCACATCCCGCGACGGAGTGGTTATATTGGGAGGGTAGGTGGCGTTGAAGGCCCGAGGTTGTACCATGTCTGGTGAAAATGCAGAAAAACGCTCATTTGAAGATAAAGTTCAGGACCGTCAAGACTGGATTGAGTCCCAATTCCGTCGGATATCCCGAGGTTCTTGGGCCCGTATTATTCGAATGGCTCGTAAGCCTACCGCTCAAGAATTCAAACAAACTTCCATAATCTGTGGAATTGGATTGTTTGTTCTTGGAGCAATCGGTTTTGTCATGCTCGTCATGATGGACAATTTCTTCCCTTGGCTTTTCGATGTATTGAACATCGGAAACTGAGCGAATATAGGAGATGGATGAAATGAGTGAAGCATTTGTAGCATACGTTCGATTTGAAGAAAAACTCCTTTTGTTACGCCGTAGCAAATCCGATGGCGACTTCCCTGCTTTGTGGGATGGCGTTTGGGGAATCGGCGACACACCAGAAGATGTTCTTGCCAGAGTATCTGAATCTACCGGAATTCCAGTTGAATCCCTTCACTATCAAGGCTCAGGTCCTGAGCGTGGTGTTGACATGGGCCGTTCTCTAGTTGATGTCGCCCCTGTTTTGGTTGTTTCAAGCACCGAAGAAGTAACTCCAACAGGACGTTATGTTGAATCAGAATGGATAGACCCAGGAACATTGCAGAAATACAACTGCATCTTTT
This sequence comes from Methanobacteriota archaeon, assembly GCA_018662825.1. GTDB lineage: Archaea > Thermoplasmatota > Poseidoniia > Poseidoniales > Poseidoniaceae > MGIIa-L1. The sequence goes on from JABJFI010000058.1 coordinate 5,406, forward strand.
CAAATCTCGACATGGAAAACAACAACAAGTTGTTTGGAGAAATGTATGGTTCAGTTGGTTCATTCCTTTACATCGTGAAGACTGCAATTGGTTCTGAGCAACGTGTCGCTGATGAAATGTATAACCGACTTCATGGAAGTGGTTCATTGACTTCTCTTCTCCCAGACATAATGTCAATTCTTCATCCAACAGGAATGCGTGGTTACTTGTTTATTGAATCAAGTGCACTTCACCATGTTGAGAAGTTGATTGGTCGTTCTGGTGGCCGAGACCCAGCAGCTCGACGTGGCTTAAATCAAACACCTCTCAAGAATGCCAAAACAGTTCTTCCAGGTGAAGCACCACTTGCAGACATTCTTCCTTACCTCGAACCAAAGGCTGTCACCTCTGGAATTGAAGTTGGATGCATCGTCGAAATCGTCACTGGAGCATTCAAGGGCGAAAAGGCTCGTGTCCTCAGTGTAGCAGAATCCAAAGAAGAAGTCAGTATGGAATTGTATGAACAACCAATCCCAATGACTCTCAATATGCGTGGCGACCACGTTCGTGTCGTGGAGCGTGTCGAGTGATTTTTGAGGCTACAGCCACCCAACACCCATCGCACAGCGCGATTATATAGGGGTGTTTTGTCGGCTGAATGCCCACATAGTGAGCAATGGAGTTGAGACAATGCCGAAACCTTGGACATCTAAACTTATCATCAAGGCTCTTGGTGTAAAGAAGTGCAACGGTAGTGTCGACGCTGCGGTTGAAGATCTTTCACTTGAAAAAGCAATGGAAGTCGCTCAAGAGAAGCACGGCCTCGGTCATTTGACTGGAGCCGATCTAAAGGCGCAAACCAAAGAAATCATCGGAACATGTGTTTCGATGCGTGTCAAAATTGACGGACACTGGGCCAATGATGCCCTCGCAATCATTAACAAAGGAGAATGGGACGAGCGGTTTAATTGAATATCACGAGCCGTGGTAGAGGCGTCTTTGAGCGTCTCGCTGACCACTGAGGTGAACAAAAATGGAAAACAAAATTAATCAGGCAATTAAGGATGCACTTGAGGGTGCACCAAAGAGAAAGTTTGTCGAATCTGTCGACATTGCATTCACAATTCGTGATGTCGACTTGAAAAACCCAAACAATCGTATCAAGGAAGAAATCCGTCTTCCATCTGGTCGAGGCCGCGTTCTTAAGATAGCAATGTTCGCTTCAGGCGAAGCAGCATCTAAGGCAAAGGCAGCAGGCATTCACGTCATCACCCCTCAAGAAATTGAAGAACTTGGTGGCAACAAAGGTAAGGCAAAGAAGATTGCAAACGCATACGACTTTTTCCTTTCAGAAGTTCCTCACATGGGATTGATTGGACGATACCTCGGTGTTGTTCTTGGTCCTCGAGGTAAAATGCCACGTCCAGTTCCACCAACACTTGACCCAGCAGTAATTGCAACTGGTTTGCAATCCACTGTTATCGTCAAGTCAGGTGACAAGAAGACATTCCAAATCTCATTTGGAACTGTCAGCCAATCAGAAGATGAACTCTATGCTAACGCAATAGAAATTTACAACCGTGTGATTTCCAAGCTTGAGCGCGGCGTTGGAAACATTCGCTCCCTTTACATCAAGACAACTATGGGGCCTTCACAAGCAGTTGAGGTGATTAATTGATTCCTAAGGTCGTATCTTGGAAGAAAGACACTGTTCAAGACTTGGTTGATCTGCTCAAGAGTGGAGACACCATTGCAATCATCGATATTCATGGCGTTCCTGCTGGAGCAATGCTCGGTATGCGAGCATCTCTCCGTAGCGATATGCAGATTCAAGTTGCAAAGAAGCGCTTGATGTCGATTGCTTGGGAACGCGTTGGATTTGAAGATTCAAATTTGAATGAATTATTCCAAGGCGCTATTCAACCTGCTCTAGTATCCTCTTCGAGTTTGAATTCGTTTCAAATGTTCACTGAACTGAAGAAGACTGAGGCTGGCCGTGCTGCTAAGGAAGGAGATGTCGCACCTCACCAAATCGTTGTTGAAAAGATGGATACCGGTATGCCACCAGGTCCAATAGTTGGTGAATTGAACTCTGTCGGAATCCCTGCTAAGATTATGGGCGGTTCGGTTCAAATCCAAAAGCGAACAGTCATTCTTGAAGAAGGCGATGTTTTCGAAGGTGACATGGGAATGATGCTCTCTAAGATTGGAATCAATCCAATTGTCACCGGACTGCGTTTGTGTGGTACCCTTGAAGGCGGCACACTCTTCGAACCAAGCACTCTTGACATTAATTACGAGCAATTTGAGACTGACCTCATCAGCTATGCTGCTGGTGCTTTCAACCTCGCTTGCAACATCACTTGGTATACCAGCCAAACGATGCCTACAATTCTTGCAAAGGCCAGCCGAGAAGCAATGGCCGTTGCAATGGAGGCTGCAATTGCAACTGCAGACACCATGCCACATCTCGTTGGACGAGCACACAGCGGCGCTTTGGCCGTTGCTGGACAGCTTGACAGCGACGCACTCGATGAAGAACTTGCTAACATGTTGGGAGCAGCAGCATCCGCTGCCGCATCCGTTGCAAGTACTTCTGAAAGCACTTCTGAGGCACCAACCGAAGCCGCAGAAGAGGAAGAAGAGGAAGAAGAGGAAAGCTTCGGCGGACTCGGAGATCTATTCGGTTGACCAATTATGAGGTGAAAAAATATGGAATACGTATACGCTGCTATGCTACTGCACGCTGCTGAAAAAGACATTGACGAAAAGACCGTGAGCGCCATTCTAAAGGCTGCTGGCGTGAAAGCTGACGACGCCCGCGTGAAAGCACTTGTTGCTTCACTCGCTGGTGTTGACATCGCCGATGCAATGACCCAAGCTGTTGCCGCTCCTGCTGCCGCTGCACCCGCAGCTGCTGCTGGTGGTTCTTCAGATGCCCCTGCCCCTGCTGAAGAGGAAGAGGAAGAAGAAGAAGCAGGCGGTTTCGACGGTCTTGGTTCCCTTTTCGGTTGAAACAGGTATCGAGCGCCGCCGAGCGCACTTTGGAACGCGACATGCTCGCGCCAAGTGAAGCACGGTAGTTCTACTCGGTCCTCCCCGCGGAATACCTCGCCTGAAAGGGCGGGACTGTGGGAATACCGTGCATACAAGCGAATCAAACTTCGAGTTTGATCTGAAAGCAATCCACACAGCCGTAAGGCTGTTCAAATTCTAACCACTCCATCGGAGTGTTGATGCCGAACAGATGTTTGGCCACATCATGGTGCGACGCGCTACACAAGATTTCGAAGTCAGTGTGTCTCCAGTTCAATCAATCAAAGTATTCCGTCTTCTTGCTGAAGAAGCAGGATGGTCAATGGAACGCCACGAAGGTTCCAGAATGGTTGACCGTTTTGCCATCATTATGCCAATGACACAAAACACGAGAACCCTTGGATTACGAATTTTGGATGGCCCACTACGTGGACTTGAAGTAACAAGTTGGTCAGAAACACGTGGTTCATCAGGCGCATTGAATATGATTTCATGGGTTTTACCAGGTGGCCTTGAACATCCTTTGACGCAATCATTGTTTCAACACTGGGTCTCCCGACTTCCCCGATGCCCATGGCGCTGGAGTTTTGGTGAGCGCTCTAAAATTGGTTTTTTCCTTCCAGTTTGGCGAAAATCCCGTAAGAATTTTGCCAATCTCGGTTTCTCTGTTGACAAAAATGATTGGCCTAATACACCATCCCAACCTTGGACATCCGATGAGTCAGAATGATTCTGTCGAATTTCATTCATTCTCAACTTGAATTTACCGAATTTCATGACCGAAAGTCATAGAGGTTAACGCTTCATCGGTTGGGTTGAGGGCGACACTCATGATTACATTGGACGATTTAAAATCCAACCGTGATACGCAGATTACCGTGGCATGTATCGCCTTTTTCCTCATTGCATTCCCGCTTTATTTTAGTTCTCAAGGTGGAATTGGTTCGGGAAGTGGAGCCATGGGTGGCGTTGGTGATTACAACATCAATGGCAACCTTTCCTATGTTGAAATCGCTGATGGCATTGAGTACATCGCTGATGGCGACACACTCATGATTGACGACCTTCACACCGATGCAATCGATGGTGCAGAAGACATGAACATCGTTGGTGTTCGTGTGGTTATGTCCTATGGCGAAGACGAATCCGGTGGAAATGGGCCGTTATGCTTTGGAGGGCAAGATGCCGCAGATACAATTTCGGGTTCCGCAACTCATGGTGAATTTACTGAAAGTGCTGATGGTCAAAACGGTGGCCAAAACAGTGAACATGATGTAACCGTTGAGTGGTTCAATTCTTCGATGGTTGGAGCATCAGTTTCGGGTCTTTCAGAATCCGAAATAGTAAGTCAAATTGATTCCATGGGTGCTGGCTTAGGCACTTATTCTGCAGAAATTAGTGTCGCTGCAGAAGCAGGAAATGAGCCAAGTCCAACGTGCACCAACCAAAGAAGTGATGAAGGTGAAGAAGTCACATATTCCGTTGAGTTGATTGTTTTCGATTATACAATCGCTCCTGCTTTTGACGAAACTGAACTTTGAGTTTGATGAAAGGCTATATTCGGTATTCTTCTGCTTAACACAATGGGACATAAGTCACATTCCAATATCAATTACGGTCAGTATGACTGTTCTTTGGAAGAACTTAATTCCCGTAATCGAAGCATTCTGATTTGGTTGAGTATTGGAATCTGTTGGCTTTGGCTCTTTGTCGAAATATTCAACATTCAATGGTTTTGGGAAGAATTCTTCACTGCAGCTACCGAATCAGGTTGGCAAGTTATCACAGAAGATTGTGAGATAACTGACTCAAACTCTTGTGAGCAATATGTCTACGCAGGGGGTCGTATATGGTGGGCACTTCTTGCCATTTTACTTACAGGAATTTCTGTTGGCCCTCTTGTGTTTGCCGGTGTCATTTTCACTTACAGAACAAAAGCGGTGACACATGAATGGCTGGAAAAAGTATGGACGAGTTTGTTTTTCATTAACCCATCAATAATTTGGGCATTCCTTTGGCTCGTTTGTTTTCCGTTTACGTGGACACTTCTACCATGGGGGGAATGGGCGACTAATTGGTGGAAGATATTCCCATTTGGATTCGGCCTTGTTTGGCTTGGAATCTTGCCCATGTGTATCATTCTCTACACTTTCTTTGATACACTCTTCAAACCCGAATATACATTTGACACAGAACACCAGCAAGCGAATAAATCAAAAACAATGGAAGAAGAAATAACCAAAATAGAATTGAAAGCAACAGATGTAGTGAATACCGCATTGAAAGATGCAGGGGACACAGAGGTTGTAGAAAAAGAGAATTTCTGGGATACAGTTTGATAATCAAGCCATTAATTTGCTGATGTCGATGATGGGTGAAACTTTGGTATCGATTTCAGCAAGCATTTTCTGGAACAATTGTTC
>JABJFI010000065.1 GCA_018662825.1 Methanobacteriota archaeon
ATATTCTTGTAATCCGTGACCTGCTGAAGCGCGATGGAATGGCATGTGAAGACCACTGAGATTCAAGAGGTCAGCGAGTGCTCCAGGAACATGGAGATTTGCATAGGTCCATTCATAAAAACCAGTAAACGGTGAATTTGCACCCATTTGGCCGGTATTATCCCAAACAAAGCCAAAGCCTTCTGCAAAGATAATTCCCCAAATGATACACCAAACACCCATCCAACGAAGAATGGTGAGCCCTTTTTGAGCCATTGGGTCCGTTGCGAATGCTTTGCTACCGAGCCATCCTGCCAAAGCAAGTAGAACAATTCCATAGCCCCAATCTCCGAGTATCATTCCATAGATGAATGGGAATGTCATCATGAGGAACATGGTTGGATCGAAAGTTCCGTATTTTGGACGCCCTACCAAATCAACCATCAGTTCAAACGGTTCAGATGTTGAACCGTTGGTGTATTGAATTGGCGGTTCAACCTCAAGTTGTTCCCCGCCAGCAGATGGCGAATTGCGGATTCGTGTCAAGGTAATATCGAGTTCTGGAAGGTTGATCTTTCCGTCACCGTCAAGGTCAACAGCGGCAACGAGGCCACCAACTTCCCAAGGTGGAAGGTTTACAATATCTGCATTTCTAAGAGCCTTTTGAAATTCATAACAATCAATGAGTCCTGAATCATCTAAATCGATGGCTTTGAAGAATTGGAAAATCGACTGACTGGACTTTTGAAGATAATTCGAAAGCATGACAAGTTCTTCAGGGTCATTATTAGAATGGTCGTCATGCTCTTCATGGTGATGATGCCCACCTACATAGGCTTCAATGCTCACGTGAGATGCTGCTTTCGATAATATACTGCTAACCATCTCTGCTTTATCGGCTGGAACCCAGCCATCCAAAGCGAAAGCCTGGTTACTTACTGCAACCAAAGTCGGTGCAGTGTGAATGGCTGATTCTCGGACAAGGTATTCTTGAACAGCCACAAGTTTGCGCCCATTGCGAAGAACCCAAGCATCGAGAGCCTCTTGAACAGAGACGATTTTGGTTTCAAGACGACTGATTTCATCTCTGAGGGAATTTGCTTTTTCATCAGGAGAGCCTTCTCCAGCAGGGATTTGAACAGCCTTTGCTCCGAGTTCTGCCATACCGATTTGAACTTCAGCAGATTGAGAAGAACGGCATGCAATGGCAATGAGGCCACCTGCAGCATGCATTTCAATATCCGAATCAATATCAGAAAATACATCTCTTGCTTTTGAGGCTCGACTTGTTTCACCAACGAACACATCAACGCCTTCGAAACCACCCATCAATTCCAGAGGAATATCTAATGGAGCAAGGCGGCTCAATGCTTGATGTTGTTCTTGAGAGGTCGCAATATCTGCTTCAGCCTCACGAAGGGAATCGATGTATTCTAGGGCAGCAGTGATTTTCTCCTCAAATGAGGGGAGCATCTTTGTTACTTCAGCACGAGAAAGTGCGCCTTCGGTGTTGAAAGCATCGACTGATGAGGAGACTGCTTGGACTTTCACCAACAAAGCACTAATCGAATTTGCATCTTCGGAGTCCATAGACTTACCAACGCCAATTCCATCTTCAAAACGACCGTATTCTTCGATGTGAACACAAGACAAGTCTGTGCAAATTCGTAGAATTTCTTCCATTTTATCAAGCGGGGCGGCTACCGTAAGACGGGACATCTCGGAGGTAGCAAACATAGTATCGCCTCATTGTGATGTAACTGCATCAAGAAGATTCTTGACGGCCTTTTCTTTGCGACTGGATGCTGAAGTTTCGATTTTTTCAACAACCGAAGCACCTTCTTTTTGGACCTTAGTAGCCTCTTTTCCAGCCTTTGTTCGGGCTGCATCGAGTGTTGCTTGGGTTTCGCTTACAGATTCTTCTGTAGCACCGGATACGATTGCTGCTGCTTCACGTCGAGCATCAGCAGTGATTTTATTCGACTCAGTTTGAGCGGAAGAAAGGGTCTTTTCAGCAGACTGCTCTGCTTGTTTGATTTTGCGAAGGACATCTTTCATACCCATGTAAACCACCTACAAGGTCGCTGAATCGGAGGGGGTTTATGAGGGTAATGGGCCAAAAGAACGGAGTTCTTTAGCGCAATGGCCGTTTTTACTCTTGTTTTGGTTTAGTTGCTCGGAACCGACTCGACATCAAAAAAGGCCATAATAAGCGACCTTGAACATCGTCAAATCCAACTTCTTTCATCATGGCACGATAATATCTATTGGTGCCGTATTGAGTGTAGGTATTTGCAAGTCCTTTCCATGGATGATTCTTTTCTTTAGTCACGTATCGTGCAATCCATTGAACTACGGTAGCCATCCAAATTCGACCTCCAAGGCCATGTAACCAATTGGCTTTACCTGCATCACAAATGATAAGGCGCCCTCCCGGTTTAAGAACGCGATATATCTCGCTCAGTCCCTGCTTTTTATCTTGGAAATCTCGGAAGGAAAACAAACAGAATGCCATGTCAAATGTGTCATCTTCACAGGGAATTGATTCTGCAATTGCTTCAATGTAATGTGCAGGTTTTTCACCCCGTGATGCTCGTGATGCTTCCACACGCTTTTTTGCAACTTTCAACATCTCTGATGAAGGATCAAGGCAGGTAACATCCAATCCAACTAAGTCTTCTGCAAAGGAGCCAGGCCCACAGCCTACTTCGAGTACTTTCATGCCAGGTGTGGCATGATTTCTAACATTTCTACGCCATCTCTTATCCTGTCCAAACGTCATCAAACGGTTTACTCGGTCATAATTTGGAATCGTATCTTCAAGTTGAGATTCCAGTTTCTCCCAAGCATCGATATCGATGCCGGAGGGGTCGTAACCGCCAGTTGCTGCTCGGTCGCCCATGGTCGTTCGGTACGACCGACCTCTTTGGATATGTCGCCACCAATACATCATCACTTGAAACATGTGTGAACATGCCCTTGCAGGCACTTCAAGCGATACGTTCAACGGTTTCTGGAGTGATTCCTTCTTCAGGAGTTACTCGGAATACGAGAATTTTCAAGTTTTCAGGCGCGTTACGGAATTTTGAAACGATCATTGAGGTTTCAAAATCAGTACCAATTGTTCTAACTTGGAACGAAAGAACCATGTCAGCAATTGATGCCAATTCTTGTTTTACAATTGGGTCAAGTCCGTTGGTTGAAACTGAAACCAATAATAGTCCACGATTCAGTTGAGCGTGTGCTTGAAGCATACGGACCATAGCCACAACACGAGAAGGGTCTTCTCGTTGCAAGAAGAAATCTAAACTATCAACAACGGCTCTGAAATACGGCCCTAATGCCATAATTTCATTGGTAACTTCAGTCAAATAATCTTGTGTGTTGTCATCGACAAACCGTGTTTGGGCGAGTCTACGGATATCATCGAGGCGGAAACCTTCGAGACGGTAACGGCTGGCAAGGAGTTCACGTTCCAAAACCGTCGAATTGTATTCTTCGCCAATAGTTCGTACATTGATATCGAGTGGCCAGTCATATTTTTGGAAAATTCGAATGATTTCTTGTTGGCCTTCATTGGTCGAGATGTACAATGTGTTTTCCGCTTCTTCGGCTGGAGAAGTAAATTGCTTTGCAAACAATTCACTTCCAGAACCTATGTCAGTAAAAGCCACCATCATAAAGCCGCGGGGGACTCCACCATGCATTTCATTGTCGAATTTAGGAACTCCAAAGGAGCCTACTTTTCCAAAAAACTCTTCATCTTCTGGGTCAAATTCGATTTTTCCCGCCATGATAAAAACCTCAATTGATGAGAACCTGTCCTCTGTCGATAAGATCAGTGCAGTATAAATCTAGATTTGCAAGAACCAACGGCGGGGTTTGGTCTGGAACATTGAGTATGACAGAAAGTACCTCTCTTTGGCGGAAGGTGTTGATGAAAGTGTGAAGGTATTCAGCAAGCATTCGTTCATCATTATAGATGGCTAATGCATTTACACTGTCCAAGAATACGAAATTACGAACCGAAGTTGTCATGCGTAGAATATACAGTGTTCGAAGAAGTACGGATTCAAGCATAATTGGGCTATCGACAAAATGTATATTGGAATATTCGACATCTGTTCCACCAAGAATTCCAGATGAAACCAAATCAATAAATTGTATTCGGGAGATATATTCATCAGAAAGTCCAATCGATTTGAATTCTTCAATTCGCTCTGCTGCACCGACACTGGCACAAATGTAAACGCCTCCCATTTCGTGGTCACGCATCAAAGGAACCAAAGTACTCGCTGTCACATTGAATGCGTTCGAATTTCCGAAACGCACTTGTATTGCGCTGTTAAGACTGACATCAATTGCCAATTGTTCAGCAATTCGGTCATCGAGGGTTAGATTTGAATACATTCATCATCCACCTACTTTGTTTGTTTTATCGTGTTGAGCTCCCCACTTGAGCATCGGTGTGAGCATTACGCCCAAAGGAGTCAATTCAATCGCGTGCTTTGCACGACTGTGAGCGGTACCGCGCATTTTCACAACTTGTAAAAATCGGAGTAGGTGGCCCATACGCTCAACGTCGCCCATGACAATGATGCCATCTGCAATCGCTTCTTCAACACCGAAAGAGGACCAGTGTGCATTTTCTGTAGCCGAGGTGATTTCAGAGATTAGAATGGTTGTACAACCGAGCGATGCCAACTTTTTCCCAAGGGTGAAAAGGAAATCACGAATCAATTGTTCCGATTTAATTTTGTAACAGAGTGTTGTAACCGAATCAATTACCAAGCGTGTAGCCCCAATTTCGTGAACAATATTGATGATTGCTTTAATCAGTGCGTGTACGTCGTCAAGGTCAAAGGATGCTTTGTCCAATCCAAGCCACGAATATAACACGTCCATATCGAAAACATTTATTTTTCCAGAATCGATCATTTTCATGTCGAAAAATGCATATTGACGGATATTTTCAAGCAATTTAATCGAGGGTTCAGTTGCAGTAAAATGTGCACATGATTCCGGCAATTTCGCCAAAGCGCCACGAACCAAAAATTCCATGGCGAGTGTGGTTTTTCCAGAACCACAGGTCCCTGCAGCAAGCACGGTTGAACCATGAGGGATGCCACCACGAAGGATTTCATCTAAACCGTGAATACCCGTTACACAACGGTCACGGGTGTAAACTGAAGTCGACTGCATGGGAATCTGTACAGACCAACGCCTATGGGTTCATGAAGCATCCGCTAATTTATCCTCAAAATAGTAGAAGAGATTTCTCAAAGGTAGTCACCCGGATTAGGATTTGGCTGAACACTCCAATTCGCACTAAATCCGCCATCATTTTGGTCGGCTTCCAAAGATTGCCCAAGCGAAGTGAACAAGCCAGAAGTACCACCCCATTCGACACTCATGACATCAAATGGCTTTACTGAATTGAGTTGTGTATAACGCAAAGTGAGAACGCCGCTACCATCGCCAAGTAGATTGAGTGAACCAACGCCGAGGAATGATTCCTGTGAGAGGTCAATAACTTGCGAAGCATTTCCCGCATTTTGAGAAGTTGGATCTCCAGTCAATATGACGGTAGAATGACCGGAAATTATTCCTTCTTTAAACAACAAGTTATTGCTGATAGAAGAATAGGTGTGATTCAACGACCAACCGTGCAAAGATAGGGCGAAGTCGTTTGGATTATAGATTTCAATCCACTCCGGTCCAGAGGCGATAGGACGCACCATGACTTCCGTCAAAAAAAGATCATTATTCTTATCCCCGCCTTTGTGAACTTCGAAGACAACTTGGAGAAGTTCTCCATCTTGAGAAAATTGACGATTTGCTGTAGAAGATGCAGAAGCCGTTGAACGTTGTGTGCCGCCAGAGAAGACTTCGAATCCTATTCGAGAAGAGTTGTCAGATTCAATCACCTCAATGGATAAAAACAGAGTATAACCCACATCAAGACCAAGCCCTAGAGCCATGTTTTCTTCTGAAACATTACGAAGCGCATGAATGCGTTGGTAGTCGAGAATACCGTCCTTTACCAATCCCGTTTGTACGCGGCCATCATCGAGTTCTACGGCATCGAAAAGATACCATTCAGATGTTGAATTGGCATAATCCAATCCATCTTCACCCATAGGGACGAACCAACCACCATCAGAAGTCAAGCGGTCCAAGCCTTGGACTGCAGAGCGGTCGATACGGTCTACATTTGGGTCATTGGAACCCATTTGGAGTTGTGCAAGTGACAAAAAGGCAGTTAGAATCATGAGGAATAAAGTGAATGCAGAAAGGAATTCAATGACTGCTGTAAGTGCATTGTCGTCTCTTTTCAGACAACGAGTAGCATCTTCACGCATAAACAACGGTGATGTTCGACGATTGAAGAGGTTGCCGCATGGAGATGGTGCAAATCATCTAATTATCGCAAGTCTGCCCCCTTCGGGGGCGATGAGTCTTTGAAGCCCCGAGGAGAGGCACCTGTCAATGTCGCGCTATGCACCCAGTGATTCGAGGCGGAAAAGCGGAAGTATTTCGTTGGTTTTCCTCCTTTTGTTCGCCTCCTTCGCCGGGCTACTGACCATTCCCATAGTATCCGCTTCTGAATCGGGAGATTTGGCAATTTTAGGAACCAATCACCCACTCGAAGATTCATGGGGGTCGTCTTGGGATACAATTCTATTCAATACCACAATTTCAAATCAAGGGCTCCAATCAATTGCGAACCGTGGAATGCGGTGGTATGTTTGTGAAGGTGAAGTTGATAGTTCAATTTGTAAATCAAATTATGATGAACGTGGAAGTTTCTCTTTACCGACCATTTATTCGGGGACTACAATGAATTTTACATCATTAAATGCTTGGAATCCTTCGGGAGATGAAGGTACATACACCATTGTTTATGCTTTTGAATTACAAGACCAAGACCCTTCAGATGATTCCTATACATTCCATATCAATCTTTCACGCTCATTTGTTGATCTTTCAATCGACACTTCATATGACCCAACAAGTGTCTTAACCGAACTTGCCTCCTACAATGGCCAATTAATTCTCAATACAGATACGGACTATGACATGCAAATCAAAGGTTCAGTCACTGCATGCGGCACATGTAACTTTGTAGCCCAACTCGGTTGGCAACTTTGGACTGAAGACAAATCTGCAATGCTTTCAGAATCCTACACGAATGTCACAAACCTCCCTTCATGGGGCGGAGTGTCACCCTTTTCTCGTGCTATGCCTGCATTTAACCATTCGAATCAGGGCGTATTTACTCTCATTTGGGGACTCTTTAACAGCACTGGGACACCTCACGCTGACTTGAACCCGACAAATGACCTCTCAGAAATAATTGTCGTATTTGATAACACCATCGACCTGCAAGCAACTTCAATGCTTCCAGGACATGACCCCCTTTCAAGCAATTACTATTATGGGGAAGATATGGCCATTTCTACAATCACCAACAAGGGTAATCTATCAATTCAAACAGTAATAGTCTCGTTCCAAGTTTATGACCCAATTGGAGAAGTTGAACAAGAAACCCAATGTGTGCTTATTGATTTCAAACCCAGTGAAGTTCGTACATGTGCATTCAATATCACAACGATTGGTTCAGGAAGAACATTAACCATTGGTGTCCCAAGTACATTTACAGAAGGCGCTGATACTAAAACAGGCGATAACAGCCTTACTGAAGAAGCGGATATTCTTGTTGGTGACATCAGCCCCACAATATTCCAAAGTAATTCCCTTGGCACCTATACTACTGGAGAATACATCGAAATGGTTGCACGGACAAGTTCGACTGCTGCTGCTCCACTCAACTATTCATGGTGGATTTCAGGCATCATCAACATTGGATATGGCCAAGTGCTTAACATATCAGGCTCAGTTCTAGGGCTTGGAGACCACACCCTCACCGTACGTGTGACCGATACCTTTGGTGAAATGGAATCAGCTCACGTCGAGATTACACTGTACAATTATGTTTCTATTAACAACGAACCTTTCTTCACCGGGCAAGCAGTTACTCGGACATTATCATATCTTGATCATGAATCAATATTACCGGTTATTGGGACACAGTATGGTATTGGTGAAGGGCGTGACCCCTTGTTGTTACTCTCGTTCAATGTTTTAACCAATGAAGACAACTCGAACAACACGGGCATGGATTATATGGAGATTCATCTGAACACTTCAGCACTCTTACCGTCAAATATCCCGCTTGAAACGGTTGACATTCGATTCTTACCAACTCTTGAAGATAGTCTTTGGACGTCTTTGGAACAGTATACCAAAAACATTGACAACTCCTTTGATGTTGTTCTATCACAGAATGGAGTCATACTTCTCATTGGTGAAGCACCTGCAGCAAATGTCAGTAGTGGCCCACTAGAATATAATCAACTTGAAGGTGGCGCTATGGAACTTCAGTGGAGCCCTACAGGAGACATTGAAAACCCGTACATTGGGTCTTGGAATATATACAAACTAATCATTGAAAATGGTGCAGGGACCATTTTCCCATCCCCCTATCCTGAATTCAACAGTTTTGTTTGGGAACAATTGACCCAAGAAACCCTCATTGCTACTGTTGACAAAGATGACACATCATGGGTCGACCCATCGCCTCTTGAGACCGGAAATTGTGCCTCCTATGCAATAATTCCCGCTGACCGTGAGGGGACTCCGGATACACTCAATATTGAAATCTCTCGGGATGATTCCGGACAAGCAACAGCTTTCTGTGGGGACGCTATTGCACCAGACAAAACCGTATCGAATATACAATATGATGTGACTTTTACCAACGAAACCGACTGCTATAAAATTGAAAATGATTGGTCGATGTGTTATGATTTGAACATGACATGGGTTTGGCCTGAACAAGAAACTACTGGCAACGTCACTTGGAATCTATACCGAATCGATCAACAACCACAAGGACTCGATTTGAAATTCCTCACACCACTAGAGACCGATTTATCAGGGGTTCCTGGTGAAACTGGATATTACAATCAAAGTGGTACTCAAGACGAAAATATTCGACCTTGGAGAGCCTTCTATTATGTCCTCTCGCCCGTAGACTCTGTAGGCAATCAACTCATGGAAGTAAATTACCCAACGAACTCAATTCGCATAGTCATTGATGACCAATGGTGGGACTACAACCAGCATCTGATACCTATTCCTCCTCCTGAACCTGAACCACCACTCGGTATAGAATGGCTCGGAATACTCGACGATTATATGGAAGTTAATGAATTCCAAACAACTGGAATAGTTGCATTGATTACTCTTGTTATCAGTATGATTTCGTTACCGCTTCTTCTCAAAAAGAGAAAGCGATTATCTCGTGTCATGAAAGCACGAAAGCGACGTCAAAGTGCTCGTGGAACTGCAGATGAATTCGAAGACTTCTTTGATTGAAATAATGGCGCGGCAGGGGAGATTTGAACTCCCGAGGTGAAACACCACTGGATTAGCAATCCAGCGCAATGGCCAGGCTATGCGACTGCCGCAGTAACTCGGCGACCGTCGAGGCAGTCATGAACATGACGGTTGGCACCGTTCACGAAACTGATACAAAACCGTTGTACTCAACTTAAAGGCCCGAGTATACCAAGCCATGCTGGAGGAATAATACAAACTGCCACTAATGCAACATGCATCCATCCCAAGTAGTACAGTGAACGGAAAAATGAGTGGGCTGCTTTTGGCATTCGACCGTTTTCATCCAAACCTTCCAGCGGATCAATGTCCCAAACTGATTTTGCATACCAGAGTGTCAAACCACCTGCAAGAATTGCCCAGAGTAGAGGCAAACCACTTTCCGGCCAAAAGAGAGGTACGGCGGCAAGCATGAAAAGAAATACACAGTATATTTTGGATTGAAAAACAGTATGCTCAGGGCCCTTAACTTCATTCATCATTGGAATATTTGCATTTCCATATTCTCCTGAACGGTATAGTGCCAAAGCCCAGAAATGTGGAGGAGTCCACAAAAAGATCAACAAAAACAGCATCCAAGGGATTGCTGAACCCAAATCTAGAGGATTGTTTGAATTAATTGACGATGCTGCTGCTGCTGCCCACCCAATAAGAGGAGGCGTGGCGCCTGCTACACCCCCAATAACAATATTTTGAGGTGTACGTCGTTTCAACCATATCGAATATATCAGGACATAGTATGCAACCGAGAAAAATGACCAAAAGGCAGCTTTCCAATGTGCCAAAAAGAAAAGCGATGAACCCAAAATTGCTATGAATAGTCCGAAAATAAGTGCGCCTCTTGCCGAAATATGCCCTTGTGGAATAGGACGGTTGACTGTTCGCCTCATAAGTGGGTCAATATCTGCATCATACCACATATTGATAGAATTTGAGCCCCCTGCAGAGAGAGTTCCTGCAACGACCGTTAGAACTACGGTATAGAAAGTGTCAGACCATGTGCGGTCGATATCCAACAATCCGTGTCTAGCAAGGATATCATGGACCAAAATTGCACACACTGCGGTAACTTGGAGTAAAACAATGACACGAAGTTTCATCAGTTGTGTGAAAACTTTGAGCCAACCAGGATGAGGTGCTAAATCAATCACCTCATCTTCAGGCATGCTTATTCCTCCTCAGATGACTGTTTTGTGCTTAACCTAAACAAGAATGAGGCAGAAATTGCAACAAGGAAACAACTGACGCCCATAATCAAGTGTAGGAGAGAAACCCATTCAGGGAAGTTTTCAGCCTCTGCAAACATGATGTACGAACCACCGATAATAACATTGAGAATCCACAACCCTGCGGTGAAATCAGTAATACGCCCAATCAAAGGCGTGACCTCATGTTTTTGAGCATCACTTCGAAGGCGAGCAGAACCAGAAACCAAAACTAGCCCAACAAGAACGGCCCCAAAACGATGTATCATTTGAACCAAGACGCCGGGTCCATCAAATGAAGGAAACAAGGTGCCATTACACTTTGGCCAACCATTTGGGAATCCAACTGAGCAACCTTGATTGTACTGTCCGCCAGCAGTTGACGAAACCCAAGCACCAAGAATCATGAGAGTGAAGACTGCACCCATCATTGCATCAACACGTTTTTGATTGGCTGAAACAAATTCGGGATTCATCGTAAAGACTTCGAATTTCGAACCTTCTGCTTTTCGCATTGCAAAATACTGAAACAAAAATGTTGAAGTGAAAATACTGGCAAGAGAGAGATGTAATGCAACCGACCAGTCTACATTATCCATAGAAACAGTTAGTGCACCTACCAATGCTTGAGCCATCAATAGCACACCCCCAAACAATGCCGTGTGATATACCTTTGAACCATATGTATCGACCATCCGCCGTGCTAAAAGAGCATTGAAAAGAACAGGTATAGCAATAATTCCAACTAAGAGGCGGTGAAACCATTCAGAAAATATCTCAAATGTTGTGTATCGGTGGTCAATTCCACGTGAATCAACTTCATCGGGGTGTTCGGACCAATACGCTCCTTGCTCATCTGCCGATACATCAAAACTCCATGTTCCAAAGCATTGCGGCCAATCAGGGCATGATTCTCCAGCATCATTGATGCGGATAGTGCCACCTGCGATGATAATACAGAGTGACATAATCACAAGGGCAATGGGGAGAGACGACGGTCGACGCCACCACACCTGCCCCATAGGTGATGGTGGGAGCAGACCCCTTTTGAACACATTCCTACACCAGTCAACTGTGGCGAGAAATCACGGACGGTTATTGTCAATACTAATTGTAGTATTATTTGTGGCAATTTCGTTTCCTTCAACGGCACATGCTTCAACTGACGAGCCTGTGTTCGCTGCCACATATGATGTGATTATTTTTGATTCGTCTTGTCTAAATTCAACATCATGTGCCGGTGAACGGGTAGAGCATTTCGTCGAGTATTATGGTGCAGATTGGTGTGAGCCTTGTGTATTTATTGAACAGGAAATAGGTGCATTGAACCGAACAGATACCTTTGTCATGCAACATCACCCTTCGGTTGTTGATGCTTCATTCCTTAGTGCTTCAAAACTACGATTTGATAATGAGTACCGGTTGTTGTTTTTACCGAGCCTTGTTATCAACGGGGAGGGGTTACTTACCGGTTCAAGTCAGGGACTTGAACTCTCCAATGTGCTGAGTGAACGTTCAACTTCCTATGAGGGGTTTTCAAATGTAGAAATCAACAATGGAAGTCTGACCTGGAATGCATCACAAGGTGATAGAGTAAGCGTTTGGCGTACTGAATCAATCGAACATGCAAATCGAAACAGGACTCATCCTACTTTGGCTACCGACATGATGCAATTCAATGCTTCTGATGGTTCGGGAAATGTTTCGAAACTTATTGAAGATTTGAACGGTAGTTTAGTCATGGTCTTAGAACACTCTGGCGTCTATAAATTGGTGAGTGATTCATCGAATCCGATAGGTGGTTTTGACTTTAATGAAAACGATGATACGGGCATCCAAATAGGTAATCAAGGCATATCACCAGGGCAAAAAGCGACTCTTTGGACCATGGTCCTAACCGTAACTTTAGTTCCTGCAATATACATGCGGTGGAAACTCTCTAAACACGCCATTCACGAGGAAGAATAGGCTCTATTATCAGATTGTTTCAAGGGTTAGGTTCAAGAACAGTAGGCAGGTCGCCCAATTGCGGGTGAACTCGCAGGTGTATCTCATGGTCAAACCAGCACGACTCCACACACGATTTGAACGAGCTCGAATTATTGGCGCACGCGCACTCCAAATTGGAATGGGCGCTCCACTTTATGCAAACGAAGAAGTTCTTCGTGAAGCGTTTAAGGAAGAACTCATCTCACTCTATGGCCTTGAAGAAGCATCTCTTCGTTTCGTTCTTGACCCGCTTAAGATTGCATTGTATGAGTATGAACATGAACTCATTCCAATCGATATTGACCCGCACCTCGACTGAAATTACTCACTTGCGGCAAAGCCGTAAAAACTGGCTTTTTCAACATTTGGCAATGCTTCACGCTTGACAAGCATAGTTCTAACAGCCCATAGGTCTACAAAGATTCTGTATTTGGTCGTTGCATCAAGGTAATCTACTCCACTTGAGCCACCAGTCCCCATTCTACGCCCAATCATTCGTTCAACCATTCGAGCATGTGCAGTACGGAACAGCAGCATTGATTGTTCAAGTCCGACAAAAGAATCGATGAGTTTCCGAGGCCATGATAGTAAAGGAAGTTCTCGATAAGATTCAATAAACAATAAACCTGCTCTTGAACGTGAAACCTCCCCATCCGGGCGAAGGAATTCTGCTGCCTGTTCTGTTGCAGATTCAATACGTGCACGAACTGGTGCTTCTTCGCCATGTCCTATCGCAACAATATGAGCGATAACTTCCTCTCCATGGGCACGCATAGCCTCCACATGGCCGTCAACAAATGCTTCAATGACGCTATCATCACCTGCTGAACTAGGGAGGGAGCCATTGATTGGAGTTCGGGCAAGCCATGCAGAGAGAGCTTCTCGAAGCGAGGGCTGGTTCGATGTTTCTTCAAAATCAGCCAATACGGAATCGGTGACTTTTCCTTCTTTGGCCAGTTTTTTCATATGGAGGAGAGGATCCATTCCCCCCATTCGTTGAGCATTATCAAGGCCAAGAAGAACTTCTAGTTCCCTCATCTGCCATGATTCAAATCCTGATGAAGTACCAAGTTTATCGCGGAAGGCCAAGAAACCTTGCGGAGTGAGTGTTTCCATCACTTTCCATTGACTAGAGAGAAGGCGCATGATTTCTATCACTCTATCTAAGTGGTGAACTATTTGAGGTAATTTTTCTTCAGGTACATGTTCTTGGTTGAGAATAACATGCGTTTCTTTGAGTTCACGCAAAATAAGTTTGAACCATAATTCAAATGCTTGATGAACGATGATAAAATGCTGTTCATCATTTGACGGCGCCGGACTGTAACCTTGAGGTCCGTCCTGTAAATTCAACAAAGAATCCAACTGCAAATATCCGCCGTAAGTCATCCGATGCGTTGGTGAGTTGTCGGTCATGGTTAGGGATAGGTGGCAAGCCCTTGAACTCTTCACCCACATGGTGTTGATATGATTATACTCCGATGCTTAATTTATTGAGCCGTTGGCAAGTTTTAGGCCAATTGTATAGGCGATAATTGTGAGAATTATCGCAATAGCGAGTGCTGGCCAAAAATCCATTCCTCTTTGTAGGAAAACAGGTAATGTAAGAAAGAGGACAAGTGATGGTATGACCAACCAGAAAATGTCTTTACTGAAGGTTGCAATTTGTTCGGTATCACCTGTATCATTGTACAACCAAATCATTGCAAATATCGAAATCAACGGCAGAGATGCAATGAGGGCGCCAAAGACATCATTTTTCTTAGCAATTTCACTTGCACCGACAATTAACCCACCTGAGAGTACAAGACGAACAGCAAGTTGGAACCATGCCATGCAAGGTGTTTGAGCAGAGGGTATGTCGTTGTTGTGGCAAATTTTTCGTTAGACTACACTTTTGTTGGGGGAAATAAAATGCCCGAAATTCCTTACTAGGATAGATTCCAATCATAACACTCATATCACACATACTGAACCCCTCGACATGGGCGTAGATTCGGATACACTGGCGGGATGGCTCGCCAACTACGACCGAGATAACATCACAATCGGTGTTGTTGCATCTCATTCTTCTTTACAAATATTGCATGGAGCGCGCATTGAAGGATTTCGAACGCTTGGAATTGCGGTTGGAGAAAACCGTCGTCGTTTCTATCAAGCATTCCCAGGTGCTGAACCCGATGAATGGTTAATGCTTGACAATTACCGAGAAATGCTTGATCATGCTGAATGGTTCCGTAAGCGAAATGTGGTCATTATCCCCCACGGTTCTTTGGTTGAATATCTTGGCTCAACCAATTATCGTGAACTGAAGGTTCCAACCTTTGGAAATCGTGGAATTCTCCATTGGGAAAGTAGTCGTGAACGTCAACGCCAATGGCTTGAAGCCGGCGGATGCACAATGCCAAAAGTGCTTGAAGACCCTCATGATATCGATGGCCCAGTCATTGTCAAATATGCTGGAGCAAAGGGTGGAAGAGGATATTTCATCGCCCGTAATTATCGAGATTTCAGAAGAAATGTAGATATTGAGGAAGAATTTACAATTCAAGAATACGTCCTTGGTTGCAGATATTACCTGCACTTTTTCTTCGACCCTACAGCGACCGATGGCTTCCAGGTTCGTGGTAAAGGTTCGAATGCTGGGAAAAACCTTGGCCGTCTAGAACTCCTTTCTATGGATCGAAGAGATGAATCAAATGTTGATGAATTCTACAAATTGGGTTCACTTCGCGACTTGAGAGAAATGGAACTTGAACCCTCTTTTGTGGTTACCGGAAATCAACCTGTTGTAATTCGTGAATCATTGCTTCCGAGAGCGTTTGAAATGGCCGAGGGAACGGTCGCAGAATCCTTTGAATTAGAACAAAACGCTCGTGGAATGATTGGACCGTTTTGTTTAGAAACAATTGTTACCGATGCACTAGAATTCAAAGTTTTTGAGATAAGTGCACGTATTGTTGCAGGTTCAAACCCTTTTGTCGGAGGCTCACCATACTCAGACATCAATGAAGAAAGAATGTCTACCGGGCGGCGTATTGCTCGTTCAATTCGTAAAGCATGTCAAAACAATTGTTTGGAAGATATTCTCTCTTGATATCTCAAGACATACACATTACTGTAGAGTAACCCTACAAAGAATCTGCACATCTCGATTCGGATTAGAATCAAATTCAATCCGAAGTTTCTTCATTGCTTAAAGACTCTAAATCTGGTGCGCTTGGAACCTGATCGATAACGGATAGGTATTCTTCAAGGGAAACAGTACCGTCGCCATCTTTGTCTGCCTTCTTATGAATGACTTTTGCCTCTTTCAAAGACATTCCTGTAGCCGTTGCAAGTTCTTCGACTGATAGTTGTGCACTACCATCGATATCGGCAGCAGTAAATTTGTTTTTGAGTGCGTTTAATTCAGATTCAAGTTCATGCTGCATGCGTTCACGTTCTGCTTTAGTAGCCACCTCAAAGGAGCAGACTTGCATAATAGGGTCTCCTTTGCTGAGTTCAGAAGAATATTCGTTTAGTTCTCCACCAGTGTTTACCATAACTTGGAACTTTGTTGGGTCTTTCGAACGGCGTTTATTGTGCTTTTTGTAATAATGCACATAGACATGGTATTGGCCACCAGGAGCTGTTCCTTCTGGCCAAAATACATTCTCGACGGGTTTGCGAGTTTCTGCTCTAACATTCGCATCAACATCGAGTTCACCACCACATGCTGAAATTTTATTCCCTCCGTGAATACGTTCACCTGATGGACACACAATGTGTAAATCGAGGTCATTGTAATTGTTCCACATCAAAGAGACTTGAACATCAGATGATTTTGCACCCTCTCGCTCCAAACGTGCTTGGAGTTCTTTGATGGCTTTGGTATTCGCATTGTTTGAAGCCACTCTGGATTGCTGTGCGGCAGCAATTTCTGCGAGCCGGGCCTCTTCTGCTTCCAATAAGTCCGCTTGACGTTGATTTTCGCGTTCTGCAGCGAGACGCGCTTCTTCTTCTTCACGGCGACGGGCCTCATCTTGTTCTTCTCGAATCTTTCGCTCTGCTTCTGAAGCTAGGCGAGCCTCTTCTAGTGCTGCTTCTTTGGCTTCTTCCATCATGCGTAGACGGTCTGCTTCTTGTTGTGCTCTAGTCTGATCAAGTTGCTCTCGTGCTTGACGTTCTGCCTCTTCTAAGGCGAGGCGCCCCGAAATTACCTCTTGACGGCGACGACGGTTTTCAACAATTGCCAACTTTCTATCAATTTCTTTCTTAGCATTTCCAAAACCAGGGGCCCCAGAACCATATTTTAGCCCTTCAGGGCTCATGCCTTGACGTGCTGAAACAGTCACATCTTTGCGGGTGAAAATATACCACAATCCAACTACAAACCCTCCGACGAGGGCAACCGAGGTCGCAACTGTTTCAAGCCCCATTATAACTCCGAGAAGGTGGTAGCCTTTTGTAGCATCGGTTGAGCAGGTTCAAGAATAAAGTGAAATTGCCTCCATGAAAAAAACACCAGAATCTAATTAGTCAATATTAGCCTCTCTTTATATCACATAACGCAGTGGTGTGTTCGTGCGCGAAATTCATCTTAAGTGGACCGCTGAAACGGTTGCAAAATCAGAATACGCCCCAATTGCGAAAATTGCGCATTCTTTGGAAGTTGTTGGGCATCTTGACATAGGCGATATGGGGATTCGACAACTACTATTGCCGCATTTTTGTGAAGGAATGAGTTCTAAAGATCTTAATGATGTTCCTTTTTTGACCGTTGAATCTGAACTCGAAGGAGGGCAGAGTGGCTATCTGGTTGTTTGGAATTCACATCCCCTTTCAATTGCGGCAATTCGATTTTCAAATATTCATATTCTCCCTCCATATACATACGGGGGGGAAGGAATCAATATCACTGTAAGGGGCGTCCCCGAGGGAATATCTCTCTTTTTGAAAACCTGTAGAGAATTACTTCCGCCAGATAGTGTAAAAGTTGTAGAAATAGGGGATAATAAAAACCTCATTGAAAGTATTCTCACACCGAGGCAGGTAGAATGTGTAAAAGTCGCTGCTTCATCAGGTTATTATAAACATCCAAAGAAAATCAAATTACGTGAACTTTCTGAATTAATGAAAATACCCCGTTCGACATTACAAGAACACCTTAACAGGGCAGAGCTGGCTATGATGAATTGGTCAAGTGAGCAAATAGATTTAGAACGATGTGCAAAACCTTGAGAACAAGAGGGTTTTGGGAGTGCCATGGACAAGGCATCTCGCTTGGAATCATTGCTTCCAAATGGACGCGCTGTTTGGATTCCTATCGATCATGGCGCCTCTGATTTTCCTGTAGACGGCCTTACCGATACTAAGCATGTCATTCAATCTCTTGTTCGAGCAGGTGTTGATGCGATTGTTGCTCAAAAAGGAGTTGTTGATTATTACAACCATTTGTGTGCAGGTTCATCAACAGGGATGGTTGTCCATTTCTCGGTCTCAACAAGGCACGCAGGTCCAGATTCTTCCAACAAAGTCTTGGTAGGAAATGCAGATGAAGTAATTCCAAGAGGTGGTGTTGGCGTATCTTGTCAAGTCAATATGGGAAGTCCAAATGAAGCCGCGATGATTGAGCGCATGGGCCAAATGAGCCGAGCAGCACTTCACCACCAATTGCCCATGTTTGGCATGGTCTACGCCCGTGGTGAACATCTCTCTGTTATGGAAGGTGACGACACCAACGGAAATGCTCACGCGGTTCGGCTTGCATTTGAGTTGGGATGTGATGCTGCAAAAACAACGTGGACAGGTGACGTAGAAAGTTTTAGAAAAATCACATCTGCTGTTCCGATTCCTGTTCTAGTTGCTGGCGGCCCATCGACTGGAGATTCGAAAGCCATTTTGACCATGGTCCGAAATGCGCTTGATGCTGGTGCATCAGGTGTGTGCATGGGGCGACAAGTTTTTGCACATCCAAATATCGAAGGTATTGCTAAAGCATTGGTAATGCTTGTCCATAAGGATGCTTCAGTAGAAGAAGCGATGAAAACCTGTGAACTTTGAGGAATAGATATGGAAGTTTGGCTTGATTGTCGTAAATCTATAGAAGGGGATACTTCTTTGGAACCTGGAGTGGATAGGTTTCTTTTTTCGCGACATTCTAATTCTCAAAGAGACTTTTTTTGTGATGGTAATCACCTAATGAATCGTGAACAACTAATCGGGTGCTTGGCGACCATTGAAACGGAAAAATCTCAAGATAATGCTCGTTCGTTGATTGGGAGTGTTGAATGGTTGGTTCTTGAATTCACTGACTGGTCGATGATACCAATTGAAAATCTATTAGCAGCATGTGAAGGTACACCGACAAAAATTGCTGCCGTCATTACAGCACCAGAACAGGCGCAAGGTGCTGGTTTTGCATTGGAAAGAGGCGTTGACGCCTTAGTCATACCAGATATTCCTTCTATGATAGAGGCTGCGTTGATTATCAAATCGCAGCGGTTGGAACATATTTCCACTGATGACGACGAAGGTCGTTTGTTTTCTAGTAAGATTGGTATTGGAAAACTCGCTATTACCTCGATAGAATCAGGGGGGATTGCTGAACGTTATTGCATTGATATGACCCGATTATTAGACCAAGGAGAAGGGTTATTGCTCGGCTCCAGCGCCACAAGTTTTCTATTCGTACACGGAGAGACCATTGAATCTGAATTTGTACCTACTCGCCCATTCCGAGTTAATGCGGGCCCGCCACATACTTATGTTCGCATGACTGATGGAAAAACCAAATATCTCTCCGAACTTCAATCCGGTGATGAGATTCTCTTGGTAAATACTGAAGGTTTCCAGCGTAGTGCCACGATAGGGCGGCTAAAAATTGAAATTCGACCAATGATTTTGATTAAGTGGATTGATGAAAATGATAAAGAAGGGAGCATGTTCTTACAACAAGCAGAGACAGTACGTGTAGTGGGCCTTGACAAAAAATCTAAATCAATTACAGCATTGAAAGTGGGTGAAAGTGTCATCGGTTGGAGCGACATGGGGGCGAGGCACATTGGTGCTTCAATCTCAAGTTCTGTTTGTGAGAGATGATGAAATGGCTGTATTAGGTTCTGGGAATGCAAATGGCGGTTGTAGCCTCTTGCATGCTGCAGGAATTGGATATGGTGCGAGTATTGGCCTTGACTTGCCTTTAGCTGTTCGTTTACTCGATAAGCCAAGTAAGCGTAAACTCGATGACCCCGATGGATTACTCCCTGCTGTCATCAATGCTTGGCTTGCTGGTGGTTTTGAACTTCCAAATGGCCTCTCGTCAGACAAATTATATTGGGCAGTCATAAGCCAAATTCCTCCAAGACAAGGTCTCAAATCAAGCGCAGCTACAGCCATAGGTGCACTTCGTGCACTTGCTGATTCTACCAAATCAGAAGTAAGTGATGAAGAATTTGTGGCTATGGCATCTCAAGCACAAATAGAGGCAAATGTATCTCTCACTGGTTCGATTGATGATGCTTGGGCTTGTCTTACACCTGGATGGAAACTCATTGACCCACAAGCAAATAGTATCGCTGAAGGCGTTTTGTTTGAAGGTAATGGCCCCAAATCAGAGGATTGGAGTGTCATGGTTATTTGCCGTGGAGAACGCCCTAAACGTCCAGAGTTGGAAGATTTTATCCCCTATGCTGCCTCCTATCAAAATTCACTTACGGCTTTGCAGGAAATGAATGAATTAGTCGCCTTGACTTGGAATGGTCGAGGAACTGTTGCCGTTATGAACGATGTTCAAGGGAAAAAAATAACCAATGATGCAATCCTAAATGGCGCACGTGCTGCGGGGATGTCTGGTTCAGGGAACGCCATTGTGGTGGTTGCACCAAAGGTAAGCCAACCGACCTGTGACCGATTACTCAAACTTTTTGAAAACAACTCAAATATCAATAAAGTGATTGAAACATCGTTTTTGAGCATCGTAGCAGAAGAAGAGATGTGAGACGCACCTTCTTGAGGGGAGGGCGGCTCGTTCTGCTGAGTCCAATGCACATGCACCTCGGAGAATGGATTCGTCTCACCCTTTTTGGGACAAGTCATGGCCCCCGCGTAGGAGCTTTTCTAGCAGGTGTGCCCGCAGGAATTGAAATCGATTTTTCGGCGATTGAACTTGCAATGATATCACGACGCCCTGGTGGCCGTTATGCTAGCAAACGTAGAGAACCGGATGTTGTTGAGATTCTATCAGGAGTGGAAGATGGCAAAACAACAGGTGATGAAATTGAGATTTCCATCACCAATGTAGATGCTAAATCTAAAGATTACAATTTCTTACCTGACCACCCTCGCCCAGGGCACCAAGACATGGTGATGCAAAAGAGGACCAACGGAGAGGCTGACTTACGCGGCGGGGGGGTTTCAAGTGCTCGATTAACCGCTGCATTAGTCGCTTCAGCAGCATTACTCTCTCCACTTCTCAACAAACTGGGCATTGAATGTGAAGCGCATGTTGGGGCAATGGGCCAGATAAAATCACAACCAATAGAGCAATGCCCACCTCGGTGGAAAACAAATGAATGCAAAGAAATGCGATGCAGAGACCCTATTGCAGCCCTTGCGATGATCGAAACATTAGAACAACACCGTAAGGACCGTAATTCAATTGGAAGTCGAGTCGACCTCCGTATTACTGGAGTGCCATTGGGATTAGGTGAACCTTGGTTTGATGGACTTGAACCTGCTCTTGCACGTGCTATGTTAGCCATCCCTGCTGCTCGTGGCGTCACATTTGGACGAGGATTTGATGTCGTGGAAATGACAGGAAAAGAACACAATGACCCATGGGGTGGAACTGCTGAACATCCTAAATTAATCGGTGAAAAACCGGACGGTGTTCTGGCTGGTCTTGCAACCGGTTCCCCGATTCATGTATCGGTTGCATTCAAACCGCCATCGAGCATTTCTGCAGAACAACACACTCTCAATTTAGCAACTGATTCGATAGAACCATTGGTTGTCGGTGGCCGACATGACCCTGTGTTGGGTCCAAGGGCAGTTGCTGTTGTCGAAGCAATGGCTAAACTTATCCTCTGTGACCTTGCACTGCGTGGGGGTTTCTGTGATGAGTAAAACCATCACAGTTCACAAATTCGGTGGCTCTTGCCTCCGAGACATATCTGATTTGAATCGAATTGCTGAAGTCATCCAATATTGGCCTGGGCAATCGGTCATTGTCGTCTCAGCACTTTGGGGTACGACAGATCGCTTGATGCGAGCAAGTCATGAGCCACGTTATGCAAGCCGATTGGTAAATGACCTCTCTAGGCAACATTTACGCTTTGCACCAGGAATTATAGAAAGTGAAAATGGAAAGGTTTTCAGTTCTGTATTGAAGGGAATAGAGCAAGCATTAGAAGAATTATCTTGCAATTCCAGCGATTGGAGGGCCTCGAATCGATTATTAGCCGCTGGCGAACGCCTTTCAGCATTAGTTGTGGCCCATCGCTTGCAAGAATTCGGAATCCAAGCTCATCCTGTTGGTGCTGAAGATATCAGTTTGAAATTGAAAGGAAGCAACAGAGCACCGGTTGTTGATTTAGAGAGTTCAATGAACAAATTAGATAGAAATGCACTCTATGGTACACCAGTCATTACTGGATGGTTTGGTGAAGGTTCAGACGGTGAATTAGCACTACTTGGTCGTGGAGGAAGTGACCATACTGCAACATCCATTGCTCATCTCATCGATGCTGACCGAGTCATACTGTGGAAGGATGTTGATGGCGTTTTACCACTCAACCCACGCTGGGGAATTCAATCCTCTCCAATACCTTACCTTGGCTACGGAGAAGCAATTGAACTTGCAAGATTGGATACACCTGTGCTTCATCCAGCAACGGTTGAACCTCTTCGCAGTGTTGGGATTCCACTCGAGATTCGAGGAATTCATCGGACAAAAGCGGCGACAATCATAGGTCCTGATTTGCATCAAACTCGAAGGGTGAAAGCCATCGGATGCTTGCCGAATATCATAAGAATACGTGCTCGTGCTCCATCCCTCGAAAGCCAGAATGAGCAACTAGGGCGTGTTCTAATTGAATTTGCACAGGAAAATATACCTTGTTGGAATTTGGATTCAACACCTGGGGAAATCACGTGGGTTGTTTCACAACATGACATTGGAAAGGCAAGTTCAATTGTCGCCACACATTTCTCCACACCTGAAAAAGAAGAATATGGAGTCATGTTCTCATTGGTAGGAAACAAACTTCCTGAAGACTCAGAATCAGCCTTAATTGATGAGATACAATCTCTCCTTGAAGTTGAAGTTATTTCAGAAACAGACCATGCGATTCGCCTGCTCTCAAAAAATAAGGAGATTCTCTCAATGCTTGAGATATTAGCAGATTGTTTGAATCTAAGCATTGAATCTTAACTATCGTCTGCACGCTTCTCACGGAAACTTTGCAAATGTGTTGGAAGGTTCAAGGCAAACAATCCACCAACGACACAGAAAACGAAGAATGTTCCAAGAGCCACGCCATAGACCGAAATCAGTTCAACTGATTCTTCCATTCGAAGAGCGGTGTCTTTCGAAAGTATGCCTACAAAGAAAGGGAGAATTGTATTCGCAGAGAGAACAATGGTGGCCAAGATGGTGGCGATGATTGGGTTGATGAGCAGGGAGCGGTGATATTTACCCACGATTTTCTGAGGGTTCATGACATACACTTCATTGGTACGAATACTTGTATCAAGCATCGAATAACGAAGCACACCATTGGTGAGTTCGAAATACATAATCAAAAACACTGCATAGATAACAACGAGTGCTGAAAGCAAAAACGGTTTGTCTTGAAGACCAAAGAAGTCGCCAGAAAGTGTAACCTTTGAGGAGGCAAAACGTAGAATTGCGAGAATAAACATCAAATTACTTGCAAGGGTAAAACGTCCATCACGTTGGAAGGTTCCCCAAAAGCCAGTACCAGTAGCTGCTGCAATCAAGACCAACTGAAGGATAGTTGCGATTCCTAAACTACCTGTAATCATGTACCATAGAGTCCCTTCAGCAGGAGAAATCATGTATGTCATTAGAGCCAAGGCCACAAGAAGGCCATAAACTCCGAGTTGAAGGTTTTGAACCATCTTTGCAGGTGGCAAGAATTTCGTCTTGGGAACCAAAGGACCACCAAGAAGGCTTTCGATAAAGGAAGGAATTTCGACTTGTGGTATCGCATCTTTAGGAATTTCAGTTCCAGCCCCGATTTGTCCTGCAATCTTCTTTCGAGAAGGAGCTGCAGAACGAACAGTTTTTCCATCATACAAGTGGGCAGTGTCGCTGGAAGGTCGGGATACAGTCATATTTTCTCACCTCAGAATCCTCTTGCGCCTGCAAGTGCTGTTGAGAGCAACATATCTGGCTCCCAATCCATAATATTTACACCAAGACCACGAAGTTCTCCGATGAGAACATCGCGCTCGGTTTTCATAACTTCATAGCCGGTTCGGTCGATGCGGTGAGCATCGAACTCAAATTCGAGCGACGATGGTGTTAGAACAGTGACATCGAAATTTCGAGCACGGAAATCACGTAGAGCGTTCACAATGGTTGGATCATCTTCAAGATTCGACAAGAAGATAATTGGACTTCCTTTGTTGATGTGTGGTAAAATACGATTCACAACAACTTGGAGTGGAATGTTTCCTCGTGCTACAGCACCAGAAAGTTTGGTTAAGATGACATAGAGTTGCTTATTTCCTGTATCTCGATCAACGCTAACCACTTCATCACCGTAGACAATGATTCCAACGGAGTCACGACGGCTAAGGAAATATTTCGCTAACGATGCTGCTGCACGTGTCGAATAAACCAATGCATTACGAGAAACAGGTCCAGTTTCAGCAACTGAGCGCGAGTCAACGATGATTATGATGTCTGAAACAGCATCACGCTCTCGTTCGTTGACCATGAGTTTCCCAGTACGGGCATAAGCAGACCAGTTAATCGATCGGAATGAATCACCTTCAAAATACTCACGAAGGGAGTAAAACTCTGAACCAGGACCTGGTTGACGAATGTTGACAGCACCTGTGAAAATCTTCGGAACACGGGATTTGACGAATGTATCTTTGAGGTCTTCCATTTTCGGGAACACAAGGAAGTCATTGTAGACATGCAATTCTTTTTCCGTGTGGAATAATCCGAATGGGTCTTGAATCCTGACAGCCACAGGACCAACACTATAGAAACCTCGAAGAGGGCATTCAACGGTGTATTCGATGAAAGTTTCACGGCGAGGACCCAATTCCATCAAAATATAATTCGCACCATCTTTGATACGCATTACTTCAGGAACTCGATCTCGAACTTCGAGAATTTTGGCAAGCGAGGAGTGGTTTTGCATCCTCAAGGTAATGTTGAGTTCTCCGTCTTCGAAAATACGAGCACTGGACAATTTGCGCATAGCACTCACACTGTTCAACGCTGCACCTTCTTCTCCAGACCATTCATCTGCACGACGGCCAGTAGCGGCAACGTCAGCATGACCGCCAAACAAGGCAGCCCAAGTCAGGAACACGAAGATAACAACCGCAATCGTGACTAGTTGGGAATTTCGCAAGGTTAAACCAAGCAAATACATGGCAATAGCCAAACTCCCTAACATAGCAGATTTACGACTCCACATCATTCTCACCTCAAAATCAATTCAGTACTACAATCAAACTGTTGGAACTGGGACTTCTCGTAGAATAGCTTGTATCACTTCGCCGGGCTCAAGGCCTTTGATTTGATGCTCAGGTTTGAGAATAAGTCGGTGTGCAAGTGCAAGTTCTGCGATTGCTTTGATATCGTCAGGAGTGACGAAATCTCGACCTCGAAGTGCTGCTGCAGCACGGGAGGTCTTGAGCAATGCTTGGGAACCACGAGGAGAAGCGCCGACCAAAACACGTGGATCTTCACGGGTTCGGGAAACAACTTCAACCATATACATTCGGAGAGCAGGGTCAACATAAACGAATTCGCATGCTTGTTGCATGTTAATCACCATCTCAGGATGAGTGATGACATCGACTTCGACAGCGTCCTTTCCGCGAGCAATACGTCGGGAGAGAATCTCGTCTTCGTCGGCTCGGTCAGGGTATCCGACAGACATCTTGAACATGAAACGGTCAAGTTGTGCTTCAGGGAGTGGGTAAGTACCTTCTTGTTCGACAGGGTTTTGAGTTGCCATAACAATGAACGGTGCTGGGAGCTTGTGCGTCACAGTACCAATGGTAACTTGCTTCTCTTGCATAGCCTCAAGCAAAGCAGCTTGGGTCTTTGGAGGAGCACGGTTAATCTCGTCAGCAAGGAGAAGGTTACAGAACAAAGGTCCTGGTTTGAAAGTAAATTCACCTTTCTTTGCGTCATAGATGTTGGTACCTGTGATATCAGCAGGTAGCAAGTCAGGTGTAAATTGTACACGCTTGAAATCGCAACCAAGTGCATCAGCAAAGGTATTGGTCATCAATGTCTTAGCCAGACCTGGGTAATCTTCGAACAGAAGGTTACCGTTGGAAAGAATGTTGATTAGAACATTATCGATAACGTGTGCTTTACCAATAATTACTTTCTGGACTTCGGCAGCGATTGCGCTTGCAATCGAGCCGACGGCTTTCAACTTCTCTTTGTTTTCTGGGCTGGTCTGGTGCTTCGGCTGGGCCGGAGCGGCCGGCGCTACAGGAGCTGCTGGGGCTGGTGCAGGCATTGCGGGTGCTGCTGCTGGCGCTGGTGCTGCTGGCATAGGTGCCGCAGGCATTGGCGCTGCTGGTGCAGGCATTGCAGGTGCTGCTGGGGCCACAGGAGCTGCTGGCGCGGGCGCGGGCGGGGCTGCTGGGGGGGCGGGGGGTTGCATGTCTATTTTCCTCCAATTATCAATTTCCCCAACGTCGTATTTGCGGAATTATCTCCCGCAATTCTTCGTTGGAGTAGGAACGGGCTGAGCTGATGAGCTCAAGCAAGCGCGGGTCTCGGACCATTTGCATGATCTCCGCTGGGGATTTACGCATGAATTCATCACGCGTTAGGTCATTGAACTGTCTTACCTTCGAAAGTAGCGCCTCTCGGGTACGAATTTGATATTGAGATGGATCTAATTTTGTTGGGCGCTCTCTAAATCGAGTTAAGTCAAACACATGACGCCAGTTTTCTTTTTCTGGGACTACCATGATGGCAATCGCAAGCAAAGCAAACAGATTGAGAATAATGAGCCACTTTAGCACGACATCGCTGGTTAGCAAAACAATGGCGCCCATGGCTTCAGTGAATGGAGAGGTAAGGGCACTCGAAATGTGGCGACTCTCGTCAAAGACGACATAGAATTCTGAAGGTGAACGAGTAATCGAAGTTGATAATTCAGGGTTGTCAAATTCCATCATGTCATAAATCAAAGAAGAAAAATATTGGCTATTTCCATTCCACGTGACATCGCCTTGGGCAGAAGAGAGGCCTTCAGGGTCGGTATCCCAACAATTGTGGCCGTTTTCCAAATAGGAGGGAGAGGTGCACTGCAAATATCCCTGTTCTTCAGCTAAGTCGGCATCCCAAAGGTGATTGGCGAGTACGGAGTGGTCTGAAACGAAGACAATTGAACCTGTAACATCAATTTCGCCATAGTCGTTATTCGGCTTGACATCGAGAACACCAGAAACAGGGTAATCGATTCGGATGATTAGTCCTGTCATTCCTTCACCAAGCGTTGGGTTTTGATCACTGTCGATGTTGTTTGGGAATTTAGCAACACGAGCAGAAGTTGATGCGGCAGCGAGGATACTTATTTCGCGTTCTGAATCCGTTTGTTCATCGAGAACTTGAATTGCAGTAGGGCGGTGGAAGAGAACAGGCATTCGACAATTATCGATTTGTGCGAGTGCAATATTCGATTGCGAACAAGGAATTAGTTTTTCGTCACCCATTTCACTGATGTTTTGATTAACACTTGCTGCAGACCAAAGACGGCGATAATCTGCAGGTTGGAGAACCCCTAGGTCATCTTCAACTTCGTAGTATCGCTGGTCATCATACACTGGTGCATCGAAATATTTGACACCGAATTCAGATGCTACAAGTTGAGCATTGGTCGAACTTGCTGCAAGAATGACTTTTCCGCCCTTCTTAGTAACAAAGTCATGGAGTGCAGAGGCCTCAGCAGCATCGAATGGTTTCTCAGGTCCAGCAATGATGAGCATGGTCCTGTGAGGGTCATTCCAATCATTGACCAACATCGGTGTTGACATGGTGTTTGCAATGCTAAAATCATCGGATTCGATAACATTACGCATCTCAGTCAATTGTTGCATAGAATAGTCATCTGCAGCATTATTGTAAGGAGAAAGTACTGTTGTTTTATCCCAACTCACAATGCTGATGACAAGAACTGAAAGGAAAAGCGACGACACAAGGCCAACTTTGAGCCAGGTTTCGATGGAGATTTTTGTTGATTCATCGCCTGCCATATTTGTCCCCCCTTGTGCGCTTGCCGTACTATTGAACAGTATAAACAACCGTCGGAACCTCGCTCCACACTTAATGCTTGTTCATGCGTGATTTGAAGCCACAGGTTAATAGAGGGGGGAAATCGATTATTTCAAAAACAGATAGAAGTCAAAAATAGAAGGAAAATGCCCCAAAAAGTATCACAAAAGCACTATTCAATTCTTTTGTTTCTCACTTCTGCCAAGAGTGGCGAGGCTAAACGCCATTAAGAGTTCAATACCGCCAATCCAAGGCAAAGTATTGGATTCTTGAGAAAGGTGTTCGCTATCATTCGTATCATCCGAGTTTGAAGGAGGCGCGGTGTCATCACCAACTTCAACTGCCATCACCTCAATTTCGAAAGTACTGCTACGAGATGCTTCATCACCTTCTGAAGTAAATGTTAATGTTACTTCACAGACACGGTTTGGTTGGCTTTCTGAGGCTTCAAGACGGAGTGTGACAAAGGTGTCTTTTCCATTCTGAGCATCGGTGGTTTCAACCAAAGTGTTTGCAAGGTCTTCAAGACCAGGCATTGACAAATGAGGACAACTGCGGAATTGTACTGATGCTTGTTTCACTGCATCACGCGCATTTCCACTGTTGACAAGTTGGGCTGAAAATTCAATCCATGAGCCGGCATGCAAAGAGTCGTCAGGCAAGGAAACTTCTGGGCGTAAATCGAAAATCCGAGGTACACTAACATCTCCTTCGAGTTCTTGAGTACTCGCAGAAGTGTCGCCAACTTTTTCTTCGGCTATGATTGTCAAAGTTGAGGTGTTGTCAGGATTATATTCTCGTGCATCGTCATCATCAATAGAAGAAAAGGTGATTGAAAAGGTCTCATTTCCATTGGCAGCAACTGAAAACGTGTCTGGGCCACTGAATGTAAACGGTACCCAACTGTCAAACTCATAGGTCAAATCGAGTTCAAGTTGTGTCATCCGAGTATTTTCAACATAAGCGACGATTTCACCCTCCGCATCCCAATCAATATCCATTTCAACGATGTAAGTTGAATCCATGTCAGTTGCCCAACCGAGAGTCCATGATTGGCCGTCTATCGGGCCTTGAGCATGGACCGGCATACTGCTCATCACAGAGAGACTGAAAAGGACAGTCATCAGTAAAGCCACTGGAGTTCGTTTCATTGTATCTCCTCAATCATTTTCTCGACCGCTCTCTTGGTCAAAACTCGTACCATCGATTTACGATAACGTGGTGGTAATGAAGTGTTGTTCACTGGTTGAACGCTCTTTCGGACACCAGCTGCAAGGGCTTTGATCGAAGAGATTCCATCCCATCCCTCATCGAGCACTGCTGACACTTCTTCTGGATGACAACGCGGAATAGACTCTAGCGCAGTTGTCGCAATTTGAAGGGAGGACACATCACCTGGAATCCAAGAGGCGGCCACTCCCGCTTCAGGGAAATCCCATGAATCGCGAACACGTAATTTTTGGTAGGACCCTGAGCGGCCCGCCGCTTCTTTCGAAAGTGTCACCTTAAGCAAAAATTCGCCATCCTCAAGCACATTTTTCTTCATGCCATCAAGTTGGTAGAATTCTGTAATCGGAATGACTCGTAACCCATTGGGCCCGATAAGGTGCACTTCGGCATCAAGTACCATCAATGTTGGAGCAATGTCTCCTTGGTAGGTTGCTACACACAAAGTGTTTTGATTTGGAATAACACGACATTCAGCCCCAGTACCACAATCTGCCTTGTGGCACCAATCAATTGAGCGACGCCAATCTTCACCTTGATTATACCAGAAACATCGAGTATCTAGACAAATATTGCCACCAAGTGTAGCGTTATGTCGAATCAATGATGAAGCGACTTTTCCCGCAGCCTCGACAATCAAGGGGTGAATTCCATTTTCAGCCGTCAAATCACCAAGTCTTGCCATGCAACCAATCTCATGGAGTGAAAGCGTGTCAACACCTTCAATTCGAGCGAGTGAAATCACATGTGGTTTCGGGTTAATGTGCCATTTATAATTTGGAAGAAGGTCTGTACCTCCTGCTACCCAATCGAATGCTTCGCCTTTTTCGAGCAATTCACCTGCAAGAGTGCATGCTTCTTCGACAGTCGTAGGATTGTGGAGTGTGAACGGTGGCATCAACATTAATTCTCACCATCCATCTGGCGCTGTTCTTTCTTCAACCAAGCACGACCTGCAAGTCCAAGTTCAGCGAGTTGTTCAGGGTCGGGTTCTGTAGCAATGCGCCAACCTTCGACTTGGTCTTCCAATGGTATCGTTGGGTCAAATCCAAACAAAACTCCATTGACATAGGGACTTGTGTCCTCCGTTCTTTGACGTGCTTTGTCACGAATTTTATGTTCTTGTGCTCGAGCAACCAATTTTTGTTGCATAGAACTGAAAGTGAGAGTTGGTGAGGGTAAATCCGTCGGATCGTCGAATTCTGAAGCCTTGAGGGCTTTTTCGATGCCTTTGTACACCACATCGGGTGTGAGTGGGAGGTTTCGCAAACGTATTCCAATCGCATCGTATACAGCGTTAACAACCGCAGGTAGAATTGGAAGCAAGGGGCCTTCGCCAGCCTCTTTCGCACCAAATGGTCCTTCTGGGTCACATGATTCGATGATAATTGGTTCAACATGAGGCATTTCATGAACGGATGGGATTTTGTAATCGAGAAGATTTGCATTTTGCAAATGTCCTGTTCGACCGTAAACCATCTTTTCTGAAAGTACTTGGCCCAGCCCCATATGGCAAGAACCGATGATTTGACCTTTGACTGCTAATGGATTGAGTGCTTTTCCACAATCGTGGGCAGCCCAAACATTGGTACATTGAATAATTCCAGTTTCAACATCAACATCGACTTCAGCAACATAGGCCGAAAAGGAATATGCTGGCGCCAAACCGGCCGCTGCACCTTTGTGAACTCCGCCCATTGGTGGAGAACGGTAGGCGCCACTTGCAATCAATGCACCTTTGTCCTCTTGTGCTTTGTGAAGTGCCTTGAGATATGATACTCCGATTGCTGGGTCGTGTTTGTAATAGATTCGGCGGTCATTCAATATCAAATTATTCGGATGATAACCAAGTATCTCCCAAGCGGCATTGAGTAGTTGTTCACGTATTTCGAGTGCAGCTCGAATCGCAGCATTTGCATTCATGAACGTGACTCGGCTTGAATAAGAGCCCAAATCAACGGGTGATGTATCGCTTTCATGACTTCTAACATGAATCATTTCTATTGGTAGAGCAAGAACTTCTGAAACCACTTGAGCAACTGCAGTTGTCGAACCTTGTCCGATGTCAGCTGCTCCAGTGTGTACAGTCACGCCGCCATCCATGTCAACTTGCATGTGAACCGTTGCGTGCGGAAATCGATTTGGGTCCCAATGAATCGGTAATCCTGAACCAGAAATGAAGAATCCACAACCTATTCCAATGCCTTTACCAAGCGGCATCTTGCGGAATTTTTCATCCCAATTTGAGCCGGTTCGGACTTTTTCAAGTGCCTCTCGCATACCGTTAGAAGTAATTCTAAATCCGCTTATTGTTCGACTATGTGGTGGCAGAAGGTTAGCCAAACGCAAATCAATAGGGTCGACTTGCATCGTTTCTGCCATTTCATCCAATCCGACTTCTACTGCACATCGAGTGTTGACTGCTCCATGACCACGCATGGCACCTGAAGCAGGTTTGTTTGTCCAAACTCTTGCACCGGTGTAATGGAATGAACCCAGTTCATACGGTGCAGTTGCTAATACTCCATTGTAATATGAAGTAACATGCCCAAAAGATGCAAAACCGCCACCATCGATGAGTGCGTCAATATCAAAACCTGAAATTCGAGCATCTTCATCGGCAGTCATCTTGACTTCGATATGGCTTGGGTGTCGACCTCTGTTAATCCAGTAGACTTCTTCTCTATCGAATGTGATTCGGACTGGCCGACCTGATTTACGCGCCAAAATCGCAGCACACATCTCATGGGGGAACGGGTCCGATTTTCCACCAAAACCGCCGCCGACAAAAGTTCGAATGACATTGATTTGGTGCATAGGTACGTCAAGAACTGTTGAAAGCGCTCTATGGGTATAATGTGGAACTTGCTGAGGAGTGTAGAGTTGTAAACGCCCATTTGGACCCCAATGAGCCACTACAGCATGCGGTTCAGTGAATCCGTGATGGACTCCTGCCATGCTCCATTTGCCATGGGATTCTGCATGTGGTTTTTCGACCAAGGAACGGTCTCCGAATTCTTGGAATACTCGCTTTTGAACATTGGTCTTTGCTAAGTGGTACTTGCCTCGCCAATGAATCGGCTCATCGACATCTTCAAGTCCTTTTTTCGGGTCAAATACTGGTTCAAGAACTTCCCATTCTATGTCAAATAAATTGAGTGCCTCAAGTGCAGTTGCTTCATCAATTGCAGCAACACATGCCACTAAATCGCCAACATGCCGAACTTTCTCGACCGCCATTGCGTGTTCATCTTTCGTCACTGGAAGAACTCCAAAACGATGAGGGGAATCTGCACCTGTGGCAACTGCTAGAACACCGGGAAGGGCTTCAACTCGAGATGTATCAATCGATTTTATTTTGGCATAATGGTGAGGGGAACGAAGAATCTTGCCTATCACTTCATTTGGCAAGCGTACATCATCTCCATACCATGCTTGACCAGTAACTTTCGCATTTGAATCTACCAAAGGCATCTCTTTTCCAACACTGGTTCCAGTTCGTACTCGGTCGTGGATGTGAGAGCCTGCAGGTTGCGGTTCTTTTCCACCTACCGATTCAGGAATAAAATCAAGATCCCGGGTCGCCATCTTTGGTTTGGAGCCGCCAGAGCCGGGAGGGGGGAATGCTTGCTTTCCTGCTACACGCTTACCATCTTTACGAGTCGTGTGGCCGGAGCCACCGGGTTGTTGACGGTATCCTCCTGACATGAAAATCACCGTGCGTGGCCAGGAGGCATGTTTGGTTCGTCAGGCCCGTCTGGATGAGGGTCGGGGTGAGCATCACTTGCTGGTGCTGCTGCAGCGACTTCACCACGGTGTATCGCAGCTGCTCCTTGAATAGATTCGATGATTTGTTGATATCCTGTACAACGGCAAAGATTTCCTTCGATTGCGCAAGCAATTTCTTTGTCGGTTGGTGTGTCATTTTCATTCAACAACGCTTGAGCGGTAATCAGGAAGCCAGGCGTGCAAAAACCACACTGAGAGCCACCATACTCCGCAAAACACGATTGGATAGGTGCTAAATGCGCACCGTCTGCTAAACCTTCAACCGTAGTTATTTCAGCACCTTCAAATTGGCCAGCCAAGCATAAACATGAGAGGCGCGGGGTTCCATCTACCATAACTGTGCAACAACCACATGTGCCCAAATCACATCCACGTTTTACACCGAGTGTTCCGACCTTATCGCGAAGTACATCAAGAAGAATTGCATTGGAAGCAACGAGGGTTTCCACAGGAGTTCCATTCACTTCAGCAGACCAAATATTCTTGTCAGGAGCGGGAATCATTTCGATGTGTTCGCTGCCTACCATAATCAGTCGCCAAAGGCGACGTGGTGGAGCCCGCATATCAACATAGGGTATGCACTTCGTTGAGAGTGTATCAAGTCTTAAATGGTATCAAAGCGCAGTCGGTTTTCTTTTTTTCACCGAGACAACATCATCTTTGCCTGCAGGAGGGTCTACCCAATCTTCATCACCAGGCAAAATTAGCCCCTCACCTAAACCAACTAAACGCCCAGCAAGTTGCCTTTGATTGGTAACTAATTCATCCCAATTATATTCTTCAACTTTCCATGCTTTCCATCGTCGGATTTGACGCGATTTGATAATTAATCGAGCGTACAATTTCATATGGAGTTTTGCTGAAGTAGGCCACCATAAAAACAGAATACTGAATACCAATAGGGGGGGTAAATTCGTTAACAAAGCCAGCAACCAATGCATCTGTAATATTTCGTTAACTGGGCTGGCTTCAACAAGTAATAGCCATGTAACTGCCCCCGATATTATTATCCACCAAAGTGGGAAAAAAACCACTGCAGTAATTACTTTCAGAGTACCAATAATCGATTGTTCTGCACCTTTCTTTTTCATTATTTTAATCGCAAGTGCATTTCCGCGATATGGGGCTAGATTTCCAATGACTGCGCTCCATGTGATTAGCCCTAACATCCAAACTGCAGCCCATGCCCATGATATGAACAATCTCGCTGACGCAGCTCTTGTAAGACGCTCAGGGCGAGCATCAACATCTAGTGGCACTAAATTTCGTTGTTCTAACTCCTCAAAATGATTTTCACAATCTTCGACTAACTGTGCGGTCAAAGTGGGTTTATTTTTAGCCAGATATTCCCAGCCGGCTCGAATACGGCGAGCGCCCATGACCGATTCAGCATAGGTTGGTTTGACTAATTTTCCACCTGTTTGGCGGATTTTTTCGGCATAAGCCAAACTTCTACCTTTCCAAATGAGCGTTCTTTCTCGCCATGTGGTTTTTGAGAGACTTGCTCGTTTTAATTCTGTTCCAATAGAGTCGGTGACCGAAGAAACCCATTCTCTGTCAAGTAAGTCTTGTTCCTCTTCATTGGATGTCGATTCAGGAATATCTTGAAACTCCATTACTCGTTCAACGATGACCGCAGCACGCTCTCGAAATGTTTGCGATTCTGAATAGTGGAGGCCGATAGGAACCAAATGAGGCTCTGGCTTTCCTTCCAGTAATGCTTTTCGACGTGCTGCAAGGAGGATGCGAGCAGCACCAGAACGTGCGCGTTTGACAGAAGAATCTG
Source organism: Methanobacteriota archaeon (assembly GCA_018662825.1). Taxonomy (GTDB): domain Archaea; phylum Thermoplasmatota; class Poseidoniia; order Poseidoniales; family Poseidoniaceae; genus MGIIa-L1. The sequence continues at coordinate 34,931 of JABJFI010000065.1, forward strand.
TGTGCGTTGTTCCTTCAGGGAAGATAATCAATCGACCGCCATCTGCAACAACTGAAGCCACGTTGTCTAATTGTTGCTTATTTCGAGTTTTAGAACCCGTCTGGTCAGTACTGTCTTGAGCACGCTCGATTGGAACAGCACCCGCACTCCGTATTAACTTCCCCAAAATTGGAATTTTAAACAGTGTATGTTTGGCAATCATCGAAAGTTTACCCGGTAATGATGCATGCATGAGCATCGGGTCAATCAGCCCACTTGGATGCCAAGAAATGAAAATTACGCCGCCTTCGTGTGGAATGTTTTCATCATCGACAATATTGATTTCTCGAAACCAAATACTGACCAAAGATCTAGAAACACGACGAAGAAAACGATACACGCGATTCATGCGTGGATGACCTTTTCCTGTGGGGTCTTTCGGCCAGCGCATGGATAAAGCACAGCGTTCTAACTTTTGAGTTCATCTCCGGTAATCAATGCCAATTGGTCTTTTTTAGAACACTGATTGCATACCCAATTATTGCGAGGGTCATTTCGTATCTTGGTCACGCAAGGTATTGAAATCAATTCCCGCAAGCGTTCCTTCTTCTTTGTTCGAAATAATATTGACAACAAAAAGGACGATGATAAAGAGAATTACAAAGATACCTATCGCCATGACCACCGAAGTACTAGACATTCCGCTGGTTGCTATTTTTGTATCGAATGCGGAATCGGTATCCATTAGCATTATGTTCGCTGAAATCAATGGAGATGAAGTGTGACCTCCTGAGTCATTTGCTTTGATTCCACGTAGAGAAATGGTATGATTCCCTTCAAGGTCGATACCTGGTAAGTGCTCGAGTTGGTGAATGATATCAATGGCTGTCAAAGTTCCACTGCTATCGCCATGGTCAAAACTGTGAATGTTCGACCAATCATCACGCAAGTGGTTGCTACGCCATTGAACTGTATCGACATTACCCATCGCAGAAAAATCCAAAACGTCATCTGGGAACATATGGATTCTATTATCTTGACCGTTTTCAGTTGTAAAAATAATTTCTAATGATGTATCGAAGGCATAATCGCGTTCCGCTGCTTCGTAAACAGCATCCAGAGCACGAACTTCGCCGTGACCGTAGACATTGTTTTGACGATTCTTTGGAATCATATCTTCCACACAGGGTTCGTTTGCCAACATGTATTCACATCGACGATAAGTTGCTGTTTCTTGCATAATATTTCTAATATCGAACGGCGAAAGGTCTGGATTGGCTTGATACATTAGGGCAGCAACTCCTGCAGCACCTGGTGTGGCCATTGAAGTTCCCGACATGTCTGTGTATTGGTCTCCAGTGTTGAAAGCGACTGACATCACATTACTGCCAACATAAGCAATGTTTGGTTTGACTCGCCCTTCTTCGGTTGGACCTTGGCTCGAATAGACTGCGATAGCGGAGTTCTTGTCGAGCGCACCCACAGTAATAGCGTCTTCAGCAGAACCTGGTGTTCCGATTTGAGCAGAAACAGCGTTATTACCTGCAGCGATGAATATAGCGACACCAGCAGCCATCATTTCATTGGCGTAGCGGTTAACGCTGTCTTCTTCCGAAGATGTCCATTCAATCGCACCTGGCCCTCCAAGGCTCATCGATGCTGCTCGAATATTGAATTTGTAGCGATTCTCAACAGTCCATTCCATTCCAGCCATCACTGTGGCAAAAGAACCCGAGCCGCCTGCATCAAGAACTTTGACGCCAACAAGGAATGCTTGTGGTGCCATACCGACGTGGTCATAATTTGGCGCCCCAGTTCCTGCTGTTGTTCCAGCGCAATGGGAACCGTGCCCTTGGTCATCATATGGGAAAACTTCAGTACCATTTACAAGACTTGGATTATTGACTGGGTCGTAGAATGCTATGACTTTGGGGTCGTTGGTTGAATTATCATCATCCAAATCATCAAGACTTGCGTGAGCACCATCGATTCCTGTGTCGATGATGGCGACGGCAGAACCTGCTCCGTCGTATCCAGTCTCCGCCCACACTGTATCGACGCCATGGAGCACGGCCGAGTCGCCATTGGCAGTGGATAGTATTCCATCTAGTTCGAGCATGACAACGCCCGGAAGTGTTGTTGCATCGAGAATGTGATTGACAGGCACTCGGCCTGCTAATGCATCAATTCCTTCGAGAGTCCATTGATATTGGAAATCAATTTCACGCTCAAGTAGAGCGATTTCAACTTCTCCGGGTGTATGGTCAAAATCTATAATTAGTGGCAGTGTGTTGTCTTCATCGAGGAAATATGGGCTGTCTTTATGGACTTCAATCATGTCACCGATGCCGTTTCCATTTCGGTCAACAGTAGTTTCAACCCACCAACCTTCATCAGGTTGTTTTGAGGATTCAGACACAGGTACTGCCATCACTAATGTGGGCAATACCATGATACTCAAACAGAGGAAAGTGATTGCTTTACGGGTTATCATCATTTCTTCACCAGCAAGTCCAAAACGCATCAACATTTGAACCCATTGAAATATAGTTCAGCAGTATTGAAAGAAAACAATAGTGATGAAGATGGACGAAAATATCCCATGAACGGGTCAATAATTAAAGCCTCTTTGCAAATAGTAACTTTGATTGATATGGCCGCTCCAAGACGTTCCGCACCACGGAGAATGAATGTACAGACTCAAGGATTGTTAGCGAAAGCCAATATTCCAACTACAACTGATTCCATTTTTACCGATTCGAAACCTACCGAACAGCCCATGGTTATTCGAGCACCAGGAGACCCCATTTCCAATTCTAATCGCGCGATGATGAAATTTTCACAACTAATCATGATGTGCATTGCTTTAGCAGCCATATGGGGGGGATTATTCCAAATTGCATTTGCAGATGATGCTACCAATTCGGATTTCTTAATACTGTTTTTAGGTGGTTTGTTATCCGCTGGTATTGCAATTGGATGGATTGAGGCTCAAAGTAAAAAGAATGACCATGTGTTGTATGAAGTCCAAGATTATATGCTCGGAATTGGATTCTTTTTTGCGACAGTGGGTACTATTTGGGGTTCACGATGGGTGATTGGTTTTGTTACTGGAGAAGGCTGGACTGAACTGTTTGGTTCTGCTGCTGAGTTCAATGCAAAAGGGTGGATTGATGGAGATACTGGAATATGGGTTGACTGGCATCCAAATGCAAAGGCAATCTACGTCCAAACTGCAGCTATGCTTGCCTTGATTTTTGCTGAAATTCAACTCTTAAAACGCTTCAAAGGTGCCACGGGTTTTGGACGTGCAGTCGCCGCCTATGCCCCGATATTGGTATTACTTGCAGCAGGCATGGGCCCTTGGATGAAATGGACGGACAACATCATTTCCTATGAGATGGGTCTTTCCCTTATTCTCCTGTGTTTTGCAGCCATGGAAATGGCGTTACGCTCCAATAAAGCCCTCAATTTTGTTGTTGTAGCCGTTGTTTCTGGATTTATCCCAATTATCTTTGAAGTATTCAACACCAATGCTGAATCGAACGGGGCAGGAGGGGCAATTTCTCTCCTCATATTCATTATTGCCATACAGGGCTATTATGCCTCTCGACAAGAACTGCGTTCAGAATTAATTCAAAAAGCGTCAATTGTGCTGGTTGGAGAAATCGTATTTGCGATGTATATTGCCCGTATTGAAAACTTAAATCTACATCTTGGGCCGATAAAGTCAACTGAGTTGGGTATTGAAAATATCTTTGGGTTAAGTGTCGCTCTATGGGTCGCAGTCTTGATATTTTATTTCCCCGCAGTACAACAACGTAGAGTGCCATGGATGCCGATAGGCTTGGCTGCAGCCCTCGTGATGTTGCCAAATGATGGCAGTATGGTACCTTGGGCTATCACTCTCTTAATGGTGCCATACATGTTGTTTATCGCTAAAGCGACACGGCGTTGGGTCGCAGATTACACATTTAGTGCGTTAGCACTTGCTTACTTTTTCACCGATTTATTTGCCAATTTCAACAATACCCCTCTTTCCGAAACTTTTGGATTTGATGGCATGCAGGTCATCATTCCTATTGCCCTATTCTGTATTTCTGAATTCGCTAGACAAAACGACAAAATCTCGCCTTGGACCCACTTAGTTATGCTTGGGTCACTTGTTCTATCTAGGACCATTCTTCAGGCAGAAGATTGGTTCATGCCATGGATTTTCATCGCATACATGTTATATCTTTCTCGAAGTACATTTAGCCGTCTCTCCATGGAAAGTCCTTGGGAGGAAAAAATGCAAGCAACCCTTGTGTCAGTCATTGCCTTTGTTTCAATGACTATACTCGCCCTCCTAGACCGTATCGAGGTACCTGCATCTTTGGAACAAATACCACTCCCTGAATATTTTAACTATCAAATCTTCATAATTGGAGCATTAGGATATTGGGCACTCTATGCATCTCGTGAGATTGAATTAGATTTGGGTCTACTATTCAATTGGACAAAACGATTTGCCATAAGTGCACCATTATATGACCCTGAAACTAATTCTTGGAATGTTGCAAACGCTGGAGAGGTCTCCGAAAGGGAGGACTGGGTCGAAAAGAATAGTTGGAGCCAATTGACTCGTATTTCACTTCTTATTCCGTTTTTCATGATGAGTTTCAGCCTCATTACTATGGTTAATCCATGGGGAAATGAATTTGACTGGGATGGTGCTGAATCGTTGATAACCTATCCATGGGCTTTGCTCCTTCTTTTTCCAATAATTGGACTGGTTCTTGAAATAAAAAATATGGAAATTATATCCTCTGTCGTTCGTTCCGCCGGAGTTTGGGTCTTGTTCACAATCGCTCTGCCACTAAGTGTGAGTTTCAATATTCTTCGAAGTGAAATGCAATTTTTAGAAGAATATCAAGATACTACATGGGTTCCTATCCCAATTATGTATGATATTATCCTCCTAAGTGCGCCACTTTACGTCAACTGGCTTATCACGAAACGCGGGATCGATGAAGACCACCTCTCGGTCAACGCTGATGCTTGGGCAATGCTTGGACTCTTAGGTTTAGCTTGCCTTGACACATCAGGTGGATTATTGATTATCTCGATGTTAGGTTTGGTCACTGTACGATGTGTCAAACATCGCCATGTTTGGCCATTGATGCTCTCCCCAATTGCCTTATTCATTGTCAATTCTCATTGGCTAGATTCGGCAGGAATTGCGAGATATATTATTGAAATGACCAATCCTTCAACCTATGACTTTGCAGAATATGGATTCCTTTCCCTTACACAGCTGGGCGGTATTTTCATTACTCTTCAAATGGTATATGTTCTTATTATGGATAACAAATATGTCCAACAAAGTGAAAATGGACGTGAACCAATGCCTTGGTTTGGTGTTTGGGGATGGGCTCTTGTCGGCGTGATTAGTGCAAGTTCAAGCGTTGGTTGGATTCCAGCCATATTGTTTGCCTACCTCATCATCAATTCTTGGATGAGTGGAAAACTCGAAACCATCGTTGCCCTCCACATTGGATTCATGTTTAGTCTTTTGATTGGAATGGGTTATGAAGAAATATTCGATGAGTTTTCTATGGCATTTTCATGGAGTGCTTTGCTTACAGCATGTTCAGCCCTCACATTTACCTTAATGGACGGCAAAGATTTGCTTTTCAAGTATGCTTCAAAAGAAAACGAGAATGAATTGGAACAAGAGAAAAAGGAGGTAATTGTCAATACGCTCTACATTACCACATATGTATTCTTCATTCTCAGCTTTGAGGCATTACTGGGATTAGGAACACTGGCTGGTGCGGTTTTACTTACGCGTGATATTATTACCAAAGGCTATGCAAATGCGTTATTCTTTGTGCCAGCAATTCATGCAATTGCACTAGCAAATCTCATTATACAGTTGGATATAGATTCAATTCCAATCGGCATTCCAATAGGGTTATTCCTGTTGATAGAAGGAATAAGCATATCCTGGCTCTCTTTACAAAACGACAAAATGTATGAGTTCAAATTCTTTGATTGGAACAACGATGAAGAATTCCTCGATTTCCTTGACAGATTAGGAATGGCAGGTGTCTTGAGTGCGCTTGCTGGTATATTCTTCACCTTTGGTGAACTCGATCAATGGTCTCTTGCTTGGATGCTCACCACTGTAGTTCTTATCGCAATTGGCATCCAGGGTTATGCACCAGAGCATGAAGCAAGATGGAGACGCATTTTCGGTGGCTACGGTTCAATTCTATCCTTTGTGGCCTTCAGCATAGATATTGACAGCACAACGATGCAAGCACTTTCATTTGTTGGTGTCGGTTTGATTGCATTGGGTTGGGGATTCCTAACAATGCAAAGGTTAGACGATGATGATGGAATTTATGAAGTGCCGGAAGGTCAACATCAAGTACCTCAAGCAACTGTTCAACAAACCTCTTTATTGGCTAAAATTCCTGAACCTGTTCTTGAAGAGGTTCCCGAAGTTGTTGAAGAAGACGAAGAGGTTCCCGAAGTTGTTGAAGAAGACGAAGAGGTTCCCGAAGTTGTTGAAGAAGACGAAGAGGTTCCCGAAGTTGTTGAAGAAGTATCCATTCCAATGCCAGAAACAATTTCAACCACGCAAGGATTTGAAATCAGACTCCCTCCAGGGAAACTAGAAGCGATTTTGAAGTCGATAGCAATGACGCCACATGAAGGTTACAAACCTGTAGTCGGATTGAATTCAAATGGCCAAATAGTCATCGACTGGGTCAGTATTTGATTTAATTCAAACGGCGCTCAACACCTTCTGTATTCACCAAATACCGCTCGCCGAATACATCTGGTGTAGAGGGATAAGCATTCCAATACGCTTCTCGCATTTCTTGATTGGCATCCATACAAACCACAACATCACTCGGCCTTTGGCCAAGTTCTGATGTTTGATTGAGATGGGCAATCATCGGTTCAATATTGGAAAGATTTACCAATCCCCAACCAGTTTGTGTGCAAGGAGCTACTGGAGAAATCGGCATTGTTCCTGATGTTGGGTCCCATCCCATTTCGGGATACCATGCCGAGCGGTTGAGTGCCTCGCGAACATCAGCATTTGAAATTATGAAGGAGTTCCCATCACTGTCTGTTCCGTTAACCAACATCCCTTGACGCAAATCAGGAGATGCACCTGCGCCATAGTCATTAAATTCAAAACGTAAAGATTCCAAAACAAAGGAAAGAATGCCCGCAGTCCTAGGTGTAGCAAATGAGGTCCCAGATGTTTCATGGTAACCATCAATATCATCGTGGTTAGGGAGGTATTGCGTCCAATCCGCAGATATATCTGGGTAAGAACCAGACATGATTTCTTTTTGGTCATCACCTTCTTCAGCATATCCTGCAATACCAATCGACCAAGGAGGCCCAGCAGTAGAATCTTGTATGGCTGGTGAAGGGCTATTATCGGCAGCACCAGTATGCATTTTCCCTTGCTCAACGACCGCAATTTCAGTTCCTCGTTCAATACCGGAAACTGGCACCGAGCCCGGCGCTCCAAAAGATGTCGTGATGACATCGACAAGAGGTTGATTGGCTGCAGCAAGAACTGCTTCGGTACTAAACCCTTCGACAAAAAAGATGACTGCTTGGGGGTTTGCATTCAGAACAGCCCCTGTTACCGCAGAACCGTGCCCATCACTTGGGTCATCCAAAATCAAAATATCACTGTCGCCATCTGGTGATGTGCCAATGATTTTTGTTCCAGGGAAGTAAACGATGTCACTAGCCGTCAAGGAGTTCCAACATGACTCTTTGTCAGTATCATAACGTTCCTGCCAAGTTCCATCGAAAGTCAACTCGCAAATTTTGTTCACGCCAAGTTCATCTAACAACCAAGATGGATAGGTGTCATTGGTTCTAAAGTGGTCGTGATAGACGTTGATTCCTGTGTCAACTGGGGCAACAACTGAAAAGGCTCGCCAGCCATCGTTTTCAATCGTTTCTTGCCCCGGTGATTGAGGTGATGAGTCGCCGGTTAACGCTAGAGCAAAGAATGAAAATATCAGCAAAAAAGTGAGGATTCCTACTGCAATAAGGGCTCTCGGTTCCATTACAAACGCGGCATCCAAAGGTGCTAGAATCACCTCGGAATCAGCCTCATCCGCCATAGTCGCCCCTCCAAAGAGGACTTCATAACCCTACGCCCAATTGAAAAACCCCCACCTCTTGGCGAAAACATGGGTGAAAGTAACGAACGCTTGGTTTGGATTGACCTTGAAATGACTGGATTGGATATAACAAGAGAATCAATCATTGAAATTGCAACCGTTGTTACCGATGGTGAACTCAACATCCTTGCCACTGGGCCGAATCTCGCTGTATCCGTGTCTGAAGAACTCTTAGCAGGCATGGATGAATGGAATACCTCTCATCATACAGCAAGCGGATTGGTTGAACGTGTTCGAACTGCAAGTGTTTCGTGTCAACAAGCAGAAACCGAAACTTTGGATTTTCTCAAAGAATGGGTGCCTCATGGCTCTGCTCCATTGTGCGGGAACAGTGTATGGAATGACAAAAAATTCATGGAAAAGGAAATGCCACTTCTTGTTGATTTCCTGCATTATCGAATGATAGATGTTTCGACAGTCAAAGAATTATCTCGGAGATGGTATCCTGAAGCCGGCCGATACGAAAAGAAAGGTGCTCACTTAGCATTGGATGATATTCTTGAATCAATTGAAGAACTACGCTATTTTAGAGAACGGATTTTCTTACAAAAGTAATCATGTTCGCCAAGTAGGTGCATCTGCATCGACTCCTTTGTATGAAGCCATGATTTGAGCAACTACTGCAATGGCTATTTCTTCGGGTGACTCAGCACCAATATTCAATCCAATAGGGCAAAGAACTGCATCTAATATCGACTGTCCAATTCCCTGCTCTAGACATGTTTTTTCAAAAGCTTGCCATTTTGAACGACTACCAATTACACCAATACGAGGGCCTTGTTGTCCATCTGGGATGATATTTTCTTCATCAAAGAGATGGAGAAGGCCTAGCAAACGTTCTTGATCCTCGCCCCAATCATGTCCGAGAAGTAATACATCTGAAAATCGACGAAGAGTCTCGATACTTTCTGCTTGAAGAAAGTCGGAAACAGAAATGGATGACAGTTGTTCAGCATTTGGGTACATTTTGGCTGAAGAATATTCAGTTCGAGTATCATGAACAGAATGATGCCATCCCAAAGCATCCAATGTTTTCACAATTGCTTGACCGCAATGACCTCCTCCCATCAATAGCACATGTGGCATTGGAATCATCACCTCAATTGCAAGCGTTACTTGACCGCCGCATAGTGAATCAAGCGGTGTTACTTGATAGCCCTTCGCCCCTTTGTTCAAGCCATATCGTAAAACTTCTCCAAATGGATGAAATTGAGTTGTTAGATGTTCTCTGCACCGTTGAAGTACTTGCATTTCCAAACCAGCGCCACCGACAGTTCCGAACCATTGTTCATCAGAAGCCATAGCCAAGCGGGCACCAACTTTACCTGGAACGCTTCCTGTTGTTTCAACAACGCTGGCAAGAACGACTCGATGACCCAATACAAGACGGGAAAGGGCCCAAGCCATCACCGTCGCAGTCATGTCCACCGCTCGAGGCGGTGACACATACCCTTTGCCCTATGAGTTTCAGCCTGTTTACAACAAAGAGGTTTCATGTATTTTCAAGAGTTCCAAATCTTTGGGATGATCAATATTCAATCCAAGAAGAGGAGCATTAACATTTACTTCATCGAAAGAAATCAATTCGCGCAATGATGTATTAGGCGGTGCTGCAAGAACCGTTTGAATCGCATCATGTTCCAAGAGCAAGGGGTGGCCTCGTCGACCGTTTGATGAAAGGGTGGAACTTGTTTTAGCCAATAGAAGCTTTTTGATATGCTCTATTGCCCATCCTGGGCGATCAACAGGGGCGATGATAACTCGTTTTGGCATTCGCCCCTTATCACCGGCTAGAGACATTATGCCGCATTGAATACTTCCGGTTCTTCCTTCTTCAGGTGCGGAGTTCACAATCACGGTTGAACCAAGAGTCGCTTGCATTATTTGAACTGAATGTTCAGTTCGAGTGACGATGAGGACTGGTGAACAACCTGCTTTTACTAATTTTTGATAGGCAATTCCAACTAAGGTTGAGTCACCGACTTCAACTAATGATTTCGGTTGCCCAAGTCGCTGACTGGCTCCCGCGGCAAGAATCACAGCGGGGCAAAGTTTGGCCATATTCCCAATTCAAAGTCACAGGTTTTGTTCTTTGCTCTTGATATATACTCGATTTGCTCGGTGCGTATGTCGAAAGGAAATTACCGTATGTCAGAGCCCGAACTACGTTCTGTTGGGATGTTGCAGTCGGTTGTAAAAGAAAATTCAAATGTCGAAATTGTAATTTTGACCCATGAGTACATCAAAGTTCGAGTTCAAGGTGAGTCAAACAGATGGTACCAAATCGAATCTCGATACCAAGGTGAGGACATTGATATCTTTATTTCCCAACAACCAGAATGGTCACTTTCGGTAACAGCTGCAAGGTGGCAAAACGATGTTATTTCTGAGAACAATTATTCTGTAGACCTTTGTTTGCATCCCAAAAATCAGCAATTGCCAATCGGTGACCGAATCGTTTCGCTTGTATTAGCATTGTACAATGATATCAAAACTGCACTGGAAATTCCTATGCTTGCTCAATTCATCGTCTGTAAACGTGAGATGCTGAAAGAGATTGTTATCTTTCAAGACACCATGATTGTCACTCAAGAAATGGTCATGGAAGACCATTGGCCTTTCGAAGAGGATATAGATGAACAAGAAGAGACGGATGATGAGGAAGAAATGGAGATGTATGAGGCCTTTGAAAGAGATATCTTTGGTGTTTCATCCAACGAAATGGCAGCCCTTCATAAATCATGGGAGGACGAAATTATTGAGATTAGTGAATCGCAAAAGCGAGAAATCGAAGATGATTTTGAAAGGCAAGAACGAGAGAAACAGGAAGTTATCGATTTCTGGGAAGGAATGTCCGATAAACTGCTTGATAAGTAATTACAAATCCTTGGTAATCTCTCGCCCAATTATCATTCGCTGAACTTGTGAAGACCCTTCATAGATTTGCATGACCTTTGCTGCTCGCATTAGGCGGGCGACTGGATACTCTTCGGAATAGCCATATCCACCATAGACTTGCACAGCATCGGTAGAAACTTCCATGGCAGTATCTGCAGCAAATCTCTTTGCATGGGCTGCGGATTCAGTATTTTGAAGACCTGCATCTGAATCTGCTGCTGACCTCCATGTCAGCAATCTTGAAGCTTCGATTTTAGTTTTCATATCAGCCAACATAAATTGGATGGCTTGATGACGATGAAGGGGTTTTCCAAAAGTTGACCTCTCGCCAGAATATTGTAGCGCGTGCTCGTAGGCTGCACGAGCAAGTCCCGTTGCATGCGCAGCAATGTTAGGCCGGCTCATGTCGAAGGCTTTCATAGCGTTCATCCACCCGCCGGATTCTGAACCGCCGATCAATTGGTCTGCAGAAACACGAACATCGTCAAACTGAATTGAACGGGTATCAGAACAACGTTGTCCCATATTGGTTTCCTTCTTACCAAGTGAGAAACCTTCAGCATCTTTCTCGACAATGAAACCTGACATACCTTTGTATCCAGCATCCACATCTGTTTTTGCTAAAACAAAGAAGAAATCAGCATATCCTGCTCCAGTAATCCACATTTTGGAGCCATTGATGATATATTCATCTCCATCACGGATTGCGCTTGTTTTACACGCTGCAACATCAGAACCAGCACCTGGCTCGGTTACGGCATAAGAAGCCAATGCCCCGTCTTCTGCGACCATTCGGAGCCATTTCTGCTTTTGTTCCTCGGTTGCGCCAGTGATAATTGGAGCACATGCAAGTGAAGTTGCATACGCAGCAGTTGCAAAACCTGGGTCTCCCCAAGCCAATTCTTCATTGACAAGTACTTCTTCCATTGAACCTAGGCCCGGACCTCCATAGTCCTCAGAAATATGAAGATTAAGCAATCCCATTTCATGGGCTGCTCGTATTGCTTCTTTGGGATAAACTGATTCTGTATCCCAGTGTTCAGCATTTGGTCGAATTTCATCAACTGCAAATTCATGGGCAAGTTCCCTCAACATCTCCTGCATTTCGTCGAGTTGGAAGTTCACCATGAAGAAGGCGAAGAAGTCGCCCCTTATCTCTTCATTGTTCTTAGAAGGTCAACCATGAACGATTGTATGCCTCAAGTAGCAGAATGAAGATGATGTATAAGAGAATCAATGTATATCCCTCCCATTTCTTGAATTCATATGAGGTTCTCATCATCAATAAGGCCACAAAGCATCCTAGAATAGTAAATGGAATGATGATGTAAACAATCAGTTCATACCCTGCATCTGATATAGCCAGGGGATGGACTAATCCTGCCAAACCAATAGAAAGTAAAGGGTCGGTGATATTGGAACCAATTAGTGTTCCAATGGCAACGCCTTGGCTGCGTTTTGCCGCCATCAAGGCGATAGTGAGCTCCGGTAAAGAAGTTCCAATACCAGAAACTGTTGTTCCAACAATAGCATGAGGAACATTAAGTTCAATCGCAATAATTCGTGCATATTCAACCAAATGGTGGGCTGCAAAAACAGCAAATGCAAGCCCGAATACAACCATAATGATATACGCTGCAACGCTCCAACTAGAGCCGCGAACACCAACTTCTTCTTCGGGATCTTCTTCCTGCTGTATGACCTTTCGGTGCATCAATAACCAAGAGATATAGACGATATACAAAGTCACTAAGATTCCGGATTCCCAGCGTTGTAATGTGTGTTCAGTGAGCAAGAAAAATGTTAGAATGAGAACGGATAGTAGCATAATAAGACCATCGCGCTTCAACCATGATTCTCGTATTTTGAGACCCTTGTTGACCACGACGATACCTAAAATTAGGGTGATTTGAACAAAGATTGAACCAAGAATCCCCCCGATTGCAAAATCAGCCACTTCAGGCTTCAATGCCACATCTGCGGCAGCGGTGGTCGTAACCAAAATTTCAGGTAATGAAGTTCCAATGGATACTATTGTCAATCCAATGACGACTTCTGGTAAACCACCTCGCCGAGCAAGTCCCTTTGCCCCTTCAATGAAAAAATCAGCAGAATAAATCAGTAGCCCAAGGGCTAAACAAGCGATAATGAAAGTAATGGCAAAACTATCATATCCCGCTTCTGAGGAAAGAAAACGAACCGCAATAATTCCAAGGAACAAAGACCCGGTGGTTACAAGTGTTTGAAAATGGAGAAGTTGAGCGATTCCCATCACTTTTTCCTCGGACCCCATGGGATTAACCAACAATTGTTCCTTATTCATGCTTACCTCTTACTTCTCAATGAGAGTGTGTGTTTCGCAAAGAACATAACACGATGGCGAAACGACGAATCATGTGGCGGAGAGGGATGGCCGAATTCTTCGGAACTGCCCTCTTGGTCGGTGTAGGTTGTGGCAGTATCGCCTTGGGTGCATCAGACATTGTTGTTTCAATATCATTTGGAATTGCTGTGACGGTTGCCATCTTGATATTTCACCCAATAAGTGGAGCACATATCAATCCAGCCGTTTCTCTTGCCTTTTTCAGGAGTGGACACCTTGAAAAAGAGGCTTTAATTCCTTATATTATTGCTCAAATAAGTGGGGCAACAGTTGCAGCATATATCCTTCACGGCGTTGGACCAACTCAAATTATTGAAGATGTTTCATTACCCGCGGCTGGACTCATTGAGATATTCATAACTTTTTCACTTATGGCAAGTATATATTGGATTGTATTGCGTTCTCAAACGCATATCTCTATTGCTGTTTTTGTCGGTTTTGTTGTTGCACTTCTGGCATTTTTGTTTGGACCTATTACCGGTGCATCAATGAATCCTGCTCGAACATTTGGCCCCAATTTAATCTCTGGAGAGGTTGCAAGTATTCCGTTCTATAGTTTTACCACTGCATTTGGTGCTTGCATTGCAGCAGAAATTTTTGTTCGAATGAAACTTGGAAATACCAATGATAAGTCTCAAGATTGAACTGTTAGGCGCAAAACTTTGACAACGTGTTCAAGTGATGGAATTGTGAAATTTTCAAGTGGTGGCGAAAATGGAACAGGAGTGTCCAAAGCACCGATGACAAGTGGTGCTGCTTCAAGTGAATAGAAGGTTGATTCCAAAATCCGACTTTGAATACTATGGCCTAATCCACCACACCATTGTCCTTCTTGTAAGATTACCAAACGACCAGTTCGCTGAACCGATTCAATGCAGGTTTGAGCGTCAAATGGAAGCAATGTTCGCAGATCTACTATTTCGACTTCAATATCTTCAGAGACAAGTTGTTCAGCAGCCTGTTGGGCGACATGAAGCATTGAGCCCCATGTCACCAAAGTCACATCACGACCTCCGCGCACTACAGCTGCCTTTCCTAGTTTGTACCGTTCACCATTGGCAATGGCTTGCTTGACTGATTCAGTATCAACCACTTGGTTGATGTTTTGGCCCCAACCGGTCAATCCTCCACGCAGGCCATACAAACCAATGTGCTCTAAAAATAAGACAGGGTCATTCAATTCTGCACCTTCCATCATGAGGTCGTAGGCATCTTGAGGTGTGCCTGCGGCTACAACGACCAATCCGGGGTCATTAGCAAACCAGGATTCAATCATGTTTGCATGGAACGGACCTGAGCGGGTATGTCCACCTAATGGAATACGAACTGTCATTGGGCAATCAGCACCCCAGCGCCAACGAAGCATCGCAGCATTATTGACTAAAGCATTGAATCCAAGTGCAGCAAATCCGCCAAATTGAATCTCTACCATTGGGCGCATTCCTGAAAGAGCAGTACCAACGCCTGTGTGAACGATTGCTGCTTCACATAATGGCATATCAATGAGTTTGTCAGAATGTCCTGCATTCTTTAATGCCATATTCATCCCAAAGGCACCTGCTACTTCCATGTCTTCACCAATAAAAATACAATCATCTCCATGACGTGTTGCGATATCTACCATCGCTTGTTGTATTGCACGAGCATATGTCCATCCACCTTTTTCGGCATAAGTGAGGATTGATTCACCGACCTCGAGCAAAGAATCGAACACTTCTACTTCTTGGCTTCGTGACAAACGTGTTAATCGTTGTTCATGGGTTTCTGCATCGTTCAGTAGTGTCACCCCTTTGGTCACGGTTTCAGGTTCCGGCCATGCCATCTGCTCAATTGCTTCTCGAGCAGTTTCGATGTCCTGTTGCTCTTGAGCCTCCATTTCAAGTAGTGATGTTTCTTCAAGGCCTAGGTCCAGAAGCAATTGACGGTGAGTTGGCAAAGGGTCTTTTGCTTCCCAGTATGCAAGTAAATCCCGATCTACATATCCTGGAGGAGTTCCGGATTCATTTCCAAGATACAAGTCATCGTGATGGTGTGCATGGCCACATCCACGCATCGTTTCAACATGGATGAGTGTTGGCCCACCTCCGTTCAAAGAAAATTCTCGAGCGCAAGCGGTACTTGCATACCATGCAGCAGGGTCAGAGCCATCGATGGTCCAAGCAGGAAAACCCATTGCATCGGCTTTATCAGCCCAAACCTCAACACCAGATTGTTTAGTTGGTGAGGTATCTAAAGCGATTTGATTGTTTTGAAGAATGTAGGTAATAGGAAGGCCACGTGCTCCTGCAAGATTCATCGCTTCCCAAAATTCACCTGAGGATGAGGAGCCTTCGCCAATACAAGCAACTTGGAATCGGCTGAGTTTTTGTCTCCATGCAGCAAAAGCAAGGCCTGTCATGGTTACACTGGCAATTGGTAGAGGTGCGGTTGGTGGTAAAACACCTACATGCCATGCTCCAACGTGGAGGTCACGGCCACCTGCATCTTCCCAGCCCCCGTTTTGATTCGAACCGACTTTTCCTAAATTTGCAGCCATGACATCCAAGGGAGTATCTCCCATGGCCAATCCAAGACCAATATCTCGAATCATTGGAGCCACAAGGTCTCCATCGTAGCCTTTTCCGGGTCGGGCATCACGAGGTGTATCAGGTTGACGTTTGAGGGCTGTTGCAACTGCAACAACGCCTTCTTGCCATGTTGAACGAAAACCTTTGCCTCCAAAAGAAGAACCATCTGGAGTCTCAATTCCCTCCGAAAAAATCGATTTCAATTCGGTATCCAACATCCGAGTACGCGTCATCATTGTTTGCCATTCGATGCGTTGCTCCATCGTTACCGACATATAGTGGGCTAATCGACGGAATACAAGACGTAAATCAAGTAAAAAATGTTGAGACCTGCGATCTAAAAAATCTTTCAAAGTTCGACGTGGAATCACTTCGACATCTGAATCATCCTTCATCTTAGCATCGACTTGAGCAATCAAACCTCGTTTGACTGCTTCGACAAATCTTTGACTGAACTGATGCCACGAAGGGCCTTCGAATTGTTTTGATTCATTCTCAATCAAAACATCCCAAACGTTGGCAACAAGAAAAAGGTGGCCGTCGTGTCTCTGCGTAATATAACGCAAAATTTCTCTTCGCGCAGCATCGGCAAGAAGAGGTTGAGAGAATACCAGTGACTCTTTTGGAGTCCAATCAGTTCCATGGATGACTGGCAAATCCCCTTGGCTCATGGTTTGGCCAAAGGTCACCCACATACAAACACGACGGCTGAGTGGCACGAGACTATTTTTTGTTCAAGTTCTTATTCTTCTTCAGGAATTGCATCCTGAAGTGCCTTCATTGAAGCACGAGTGACAATGACTGTTGCCAAGATTGAAACAAATATTCCAACTATAAGCATGGCATTTCCCATTGGTGTTGAACTCATGCCCTCTATACCTGATGAATTGAGTGCAAAACGTCCAAGTGCATGCCCGTAGTAAGCATAAGCCAATGAATAAACGACACCTGAACAATTCGAAATCATGTAGACACGAAGGCTAACTGGCGTTGCTGACATCAAATAATTGAGCCATTCATCAGGTATGAGAGGAGACAGTCGGACAAGAACAGAAATTTTCATTGCATCAACTGTTAGTGCACGTTCGATGTTTTGTAATCGTGAATCGTTCGCAATAGAATGTTGAAGGCTCTCCCTAAACAACCATCGGCCAAGAAGAAAGGCAATCAGTCCGCCTATCATAGAGGCTACAAAATTGGCCGCTGCGGCAATCCAGAATGGAAAAATTGCTCCTGCTGACACTTTGATGAGAGGAGTGGGAAGCATTATGACAACTGCAAATGACAATACAAGAGTGAATACAATCGGCCCCATCGGCCCTAAATCTTCAAACCAGAACAGAATATTTTGAGCATCTCTAAACAGAAAAAATCCGCATATCGCACAAAAGACGAGCATGAGTAGCCCAAACAAAGCACGCCACCGGTAGATTTTCGGTTGGTTTTTTTTGAGTTGTTCCAATTCGGATTTTCGGTCGACAAGCATCAATTCATTGGGTCGAGGAATTGGGTATTTCGCCATGATTATTCCTCTTCTTCAGCTTCAGGTAAAGCCGCCAATACATCACCAAGCATCTGCGTTGCATCTTCTATTTGTGTGATCAAAGTAAGGTCTGATACCGCGCCAGGGCGACCAAGACTCCACATAAGTTCAGAAACTACTTCTGTTGTTAATCGTGTCAATTCAAGAACTTCAGGGTCGATAGGAACCATTGTCTCCAAACTGTGTAAAGCAACAAGGTCAGGTTGTTCATCGAGTATGGAATCCATTGCCTCTTCGACTTCATTGGCTATCTCTTGCGCTTGGGCTTCAAGAATCCCTTCCATGGATGAAGAAATGCCTTGTTTCATTTTTTTTGCTTGAATGCCACCAAGTGAAGCGCCACTTTTGACTTGGCTTGGCGAAGACGGCCCAGAAGGAGTTTGTTGTTGAGCATCAGAACCTTCAGCCCCTTGGTTTGGAGGAATCAGTTGTCCATCTGCACTCGCTTGGTCCACCAATTTGTTAAGGGCTAAACGAAGCATTGAAGACATTGAAGAAGAATCGAGTTCTGTAGAAACTTCCAAACCTTCTTCATCCATTTGTGAAAGGATTTCATCAATAAAATCCGTATTTATTTTTTCAGGACCTACGAGGCCTTTCAACATTGGAAGAGCCCATGTACTATCGCCCATGGTCATTGATACATCGAAACTGCCTCCCCCAGTTTGGCCACTAGAAACATCTGCAGGAGGGGGGACAAATTGTTTGCGAGTATGCTTATTTAATTGTTGAATGAGCACATTCATGTCAACTGGTTTTGAAATAACTTCAGCAACCCCTGATTGAGCCGCACTCACTCGATATTCTTGCGAAGAATTTCTTGTTAGAATCACAATTCGACATTTGAAAGCAAATTCCGGGTCACCCATCAAACGTTGAGCCGCGTCAATGGCATCGCCGGTTTTCCATTCACCATCAATGAGAACCACTTCTGGCATAATTGCAAGAGCTGTTCCTTCAGCCTGTCGAAGAGTTGCAGCACGAGTAATATCGAATCCTTCACGCTCAAGGGTATTTGCGAGAAGAGAACGACGACCTTCATTTTCGTCTGCAACGATGACTTTGGCCATTATATCCCTCCCTTCAACTACAGGAACGGCTGTAGAGTATTGAACCTCACCCTTCAAGGAGGTAAGGGGGAGACGGTTCTAGAGGACATCATAGAAGCCGTCAGCCGTGAATGATTTCGTCAGGCAATAACGATTGCCAAGCCATAATACCGCCTTCAAGGTTAAACAAAGATGTTCCTTCATAGCCTGCTTGCATCAACAACATCGCCGCCATTTGAGAACGCATGCCACTGCGGCAATAAATCAGTACTTCGCGGTTTTTCGGGATTGAATCGACCATAGAAAGAACTGCTTCATGATTGATTAGTAAGTCGCATGAGGCAACATGTGCTTGCTCATATTCTCCTTCAGAACGGACATCTAAGATGAAGGGGTTCCAACCAGAATTTCGGCGTTCGACATAATCAGTCATCGTAATCGTGTTAAACATTGTTTCAAGATGCAAGGTTTCCCCTTCTTTAACATCGCCCATAACGGTTCTTCTCATGCACCATTCTTCATCATCAAACATGGCTGTACTGAGTGATAAATCAGAAATAACTTCACGTTCAGAATTATGAGAAAAACGAAGCGTTTCAAAGGTCATACCTTCTGCATCATAAATGAGAAGTCGGCCACTGAGTGCCTCTCCTAGGCGAAGAATAATTTTGATGGCTTCATTGGCTTGCAAGGAACCTATGACTCCAGGCAAAACCCCTAGAACGCCACCTTCAGCACATGAGGGTACTGATTGGGGAGGTGGGACCTCAGAAAATAAATCACGATAACATGGGCCTTGATGTAAATTAAAAACGCTCACTTGCCCTTCAAAGCGATATATAGAACCATAGACCCAAGGCGTATTATTCAAGAAACAAGCATCATCAATGAGGTACCGAGTCGGAAGGTTATCGGTTCCATCAATCACAACATCCCAGCCTTCATTCAATATTGATTCAATGTTTTCTGGAGCTAATCGCACTTCAAAGATTGAGATTTTCAATCCTGGATTCAATTCAAGAAGGCGATTGCGTGCCGATTCTACTTTTGGTTGACCAATGGTGGAAGTTGAATGGATGACTTGGCGTTGAAGGTTAGACAAATCGACTGCATCATCATCAACAATTCCAATATGTCCAATTCCAGCAGCGGCAAGATAGAGTAGAACCGGACTACCAAGCCCTCCTGCCCCGATAACAAGAACACTTGATTGATTGAGAAGATGCTGACCTTCAATACCAACTTGGGGTAAAGAAATGTGACGAGCATAACGCTGAACATCGATATTCACAAGCAATCCCAAGTCGTCCAAGCAAGACCCAAACATAAACTCATTGAGAGGTCAATGTTGGTCTTCGAGCCACTTTTCAACATCAATAGCGGCTTGACAACCCATTCCAGCCGCAGTAATTGCCTGTTTGTAGCGAGTATCCACTACATCGCCGGCTGCAAAAACGCCTTCAACAGAAGTCATTGTGTGTTTCTTATGAATAATATAACCTTCTTTATCAACCTCAACTTGCCCTCCAAGGAATCCAGTAATTGGTTTGTGACCAATAGCTATGAATGCGCCTGTAACGTTGATATTTTCTGTTGTACCATCTCGGGGGTCTTCAAGAACTGCTCCTGTCAGACCTTTTTCATCGGAAAGCCACTCCTTTACTTGGCGGAAAGTTTTGATTTCAATTTTCTCATGTTTCGATGCTCTCTCAATCATAATGGTTGATGCTCGGAAAACATCTCTACGATGGACAAGCGTGACTTTTGATGCGAATCTTGTAAGGAAGGTTGCCTCTTCACAAGCCGAATCACCACCACCGATTACCATAACTTCTTCATTTTTGAAAAAGGCTCCATCACAGGTAGCACATGTTGAGATGCCCCTGCCTTTCTGCTCATCTTCTCCCGGTGCATTCAACCAAATAGATTCTGCACCGGTTGAAACGATGATCGCATGAGTAAGAAAAGTCTCTCCTTCAACAATCACTTTGTAAGGTCGTTGTGAGAGGTCTACCGATTCGACATTTTGGTCACGAACTTCAAGTCCAAATCGTTCTGCTTGTTCTCGCAATTCCATCATCATCTCTGGCCCACCTATGCCCTTTGGATAACCTGGAAAGTTCTCTATGTCGGAAGTAAGCATTAACTGACCTCCTGACATGTAACCTGCGAACATTAGCGGTTCAAGCATTGCTCTAGCCGAATAGAGGCCTGCAGTATATCCTGCAGGGCCTGAACCGATAATTATGACATTGTGTACTGTTGACATGGCCTTCTCCATCTAACCTCTGAGTCAAGGGGGTGTTTGAAGGTTCGCTCGTCGACCTTCCGCAGGGCAAATCTAATCATGAAACCAAATTAATCTAAATCATCTGTAAGGTTATTTCGACCCTTTATACGTTTGAAGAGCCAACGAGAAAATATCATCGAAAATAAAAGAAATCCGACTGACACAGGCCAAGGTGCTTCTGCAGATGTCGAGAGAAAATAAGTGACCAAAAGGATTCCTGCGCCATAAAATGCACGGAATATTGAGAATGCGATGAATGACCGAACAACTGGATTCGCAAGTGCTTGTTGTAACTTTGGCTCTACCATTTTGAAACCTCTAACGAGTGATTCATTGAAGCATCGAAGCAATTGCAGCTACTGCTGCACGCGCATGTGGTTCAAGTCGAGGGGCAATATGTTCTGGTTCTGCACCAGGCCCGATGATTCCTAAACCGACTGGTTTTTCATGGACTAGTTGTAATTCAATGATGGTCTTAATTACGGCTTGACCCATTGCAAGTCCATGTTGAGTCTGTCCTTTTTCTATGATGCCAAGACATGCTACTCCGTCGATTTCATCATCGGCTAATAGACGGTCGAGGGCAAGAGGAACTTCCATTGCACCAGGCACCCAAACAACTTCGAGAATCTCAAGTCCATGAAGAGTCGCTTCTTCACGTGCCCAGGTGAGCATGCGTTCAATTTCTGTACGGTGGAACGAACCACATACGAGGGCAATATTTGACATCTGATTAACTCCTTTTCTCTTCAATAACACGTTCCACTGTTGCAACAATCGTTTGTGTCGTGGAATCGATTTCAAGATTCACTGCATCACCAACTTCCTTTCCAACCAAGGTCGTCAAGCGAAGAGTTTCGGGAATGATGTGTAATGAAAATTTACCATCACCCACTTTCCCAACAGTGAGAGAAATGCCATCGACAGCAATGTAGCCTTTCTCTATTACATATTTTTGAATATCCGCAGGAACAAGAACATCATAATCCATGCCTTCACCTTGTTCTTGTTTTGAGTGTAAAATCCCTGTTGACATAATGTGCCCTGAAAGTAAATGGCCACCTATTTCATCACCAAACTTCAAAGAGCGTTCAATGTTTACCTTTTGACCAATCAAGATTTGACCGAGTGTCGTTCGAGTCAATGTTTCTGTAATAACATCGAAGTCGACAACTGAATCATTGATTGAAACTGCAGTAAGACAGACACCATCAACCGAAACACTTGCCCCTGTTTCCAAATCCATTGTGTTGGGTAATTCGATTTGTAAGGTGTGAATACTTTGATTTTTTGCGACGTCAATTATCGTCCCAGTACCTTGAATAATACCGGTAAACATCAAGCATCATTCTCCTTTTGAGGTTGCGAAGAAAGTTGGAGAATTCGAGCAATAATCTTGCGAGTTCCGTCTAGATCATCAGATAATCCTTCAACTCGAGTAACCTGAATATTTCCAAAACCGAGTTGTTCAAGTTTTGTACGAATTCTGCCTTCAGCATGTTCTTGGTCGTATCCTAAAGCAATAATATCCGGTTTAACATGCGGCAAAATATCAAAAATTGGAACATCTGGGGGGTTTCCAATTATCGCTTCATCGACTGGTTTCAAACCTTCTACCATCCTTCGGCGCAAATCTTGACCTGTCACAGGCTCATGCTTTCGTATTCTAACTGTGTCATCATGAGCTACTACAACTGTGAGGTGCTCTCCAAGAGATTTGGCTTGTTCCAAATAATGCAAATGACCTGCATGAAGTAAGTCAAAAACTCCGACTGCCATAACTCGTTTCATCTGCTCACCTGTTGTTGTGAATGTATAGTCCCTCAAGGTTTTACCGGCCAAAATAATTTTACATTCATTGCATGTTCAAGGCTTCAATCAATTGAGCCCCTTCGAGGAATGGAATGCCTCGTTCGTTTGCCCATATTCTTGCATCATCGACGGCGAGAGCATAATCTCCATCGCTCTGAAGCATCTCTGCCCCAATGACTACGGGCGTCATTCCTGCAAGACGTGAAAGGCCAACCGCTAATTCAGTATGCCCTTGTCTTCGAGAAAGTCCACCTTCGGTTTCGCGACAAACTGGGATGTGCCCTGGAGTTCGAAATTCCTTACCCAAAGCGGCTTGGGCCTCATCACCAGAAATTCCTGCTTTGGTTAATTCTGCTGATAATTCTGCGAAACGACGGGTTGTGAGTGCACGGTCATGGTCGGTGATTCCAGTATATGTTTCGCGGTGATTCAACGACAAGGTAAACGCAGAACGAGCGTCGTATCGCAAATCGTTGGTCACTAATTGATTGAGTACTGGAAATCGCTGAATCAGTGATTCTTGAGTATGGAGGTCTTGAAGAAACGGCAGTGAAAATAATTCTCCGATTTCATGACCAATGGCTAGAAATAACAAGCCTCCACATTCCATTCTCAACTGACGCATTGTCTCAGGAACTGCGTTTTGCCCAGGGAACAATAAATCGGTTTCACCTTCCCTTTTTTCAGAGTCAAATAAACACACTGGCATTCCATTCTGGAAAGCGCTTACTGCGGCTTTGACTGCTTCGTCCATAGTCATGCCTCAGCCGCAGGAGTTCATCAATGGTCGTATGGACTATTCTAACGATGGAAGAGGAAAATACTGATATTTTGGCGGACAGCCAACGGAAAGGGGTTATCATAGGAAGACCCTTGGGTCGTTCCTGCGGGGATGTGAAGTATGCCAATTAAACTCGGACCTGCGGGCGTACCATTGTCTTGTAAAGGCCGCACAATCGTTGAAGGAATGGACGATATCATCTCTCTTGGTTTGGAAACAATGGAGGTCCAAACCGTCCGAATGGTTGCTCCACAGCACTTTGAACAATATTGGCAAGCAGGTGTTCTTGCAAACAAAACTGAATTTGAAATGAATATCCACGGACCCTATTATTCCGAACTTCTTGGCAACCGAGTTGAACGTGGCCGTTCGATGACGAAAATAGAAACAACTCTACAGGCTGCTCGAACCATCAATGCCCGACACATCACACTTCACGCTGGCCACTATGGCAGTATGCCACCTGGAAGTGCTGCAAATGAACAAGTAGCCAATGTCTTCGCTGGCATTGTTGACCGAGTTCACGAAATTTGGCATGATGATGAAGACGATTTCCCAGTTTTCCCATGGATAAAGGATGGAACCCCCTCTAAAATCGGTATCGAAACTTCAGGTCGCCAAGAATTATGGGGCAGCCTAGAAGAAGTTTTGGAAGTTGTAAATCACGTCGAAGGAACTATTCCTGTGCTCAACATCGCACATATCCACGCACGTGGACATGGAAAAATGCGAACTTCGGAAGATTATGGAGAATTATTTGATGAAGTCCGCGAAACCATTGGAACAAAGGAATTCTACTGTCACTTCTCTGGCGTTGAACATCGTTCTGGAAATGCTATGCACTACACACAAATCAAGAAGTCAGATTTGAACTTCGAACCTCTTGCTGAATTTATTGTCGAAGATGGGGGATGGCTTGACATTACCCTCATTTCTGATTCCCCGCTATTGGAACACGATGCAATGTACATGCTACAAAACATCGAGAAATCTCGTCACCGCCAACTCGAGCGAAAAGCCCGTGAAGACCGTCGCCGAGCACTTGCTGCCCAAACAGGAACGACTCCTGCTGTATTGGCTGCTCGTGAAGAAGAACAAGCAAAACTTCGTGAAGATGCGAAGGAAGAAAAAGTGGAAGAGAAACCTGCGGAGAAAGAAAAACCTGCGGAGAAAGAAAAACCTGCGAAAAAGAAGGCTCCAGCAAAGAAGAAGGCACCTGCCAAAAAGAAGGCATCAAAGAAAGAGGATGACAATGTTTTCGACCTTGATGAAGAAGACGATGATGACTTATTCTGAATTTTGAAGATGCCCATCTCCATTCAAAACCGCACCCTAACACCTGCTGTTAGTGACAATTAACATAAGTAAAGTGAGCGGCGTTCCACTTGTTCTCTATGGCACACATTGCGATTTTAGGTTTGGGAAATTGGGGAACTGCAATTGCTCGTATGTGGTTGGCAGACAACCATCGAGTTAAGGGTTGGACCATTGAGCAGGAAGTTTACGAATCTATTACAATGGATTCTGTCAATGCTAAATATCTCCCAAACCATCCGGTTGAAGGACTAGAAGCAACAATGCACATCGAAGAGGCATTGGAAGGTGTCGAAATAATTGTCTTAGCCGTTCCTTCATCGGTCATTCTTGAAGTGGTAGATCAGATAATCCCACATCTTAGACCAGGCCATGTATTACTCGACTTAGCCAAAGGTTTAGCTGATGGAAATAAATTGATTTCAGAAGCGATTCAGCAGAAGTTAACCGATGCTGGAAAGACTAACACCCTTGCCGTAGTAACTGGACCAACCATTGCTCCCGAGGCGGCAAGTGGAGTCATGACCACAGCACTCGTAGCAAGTGAAGATGTTTCTGTGGCACAACAACTCGCTATGACATTAACCACACAAACCTTCATCCTACATCCTGCTGCAGACCCTGCTGGAGCAGAATTATGGGGGGCGTTCAAGAATGTCGTTGCTCTTGCTTGTGGACTGGTAGATGGCTTGAAGCAAATTGGGACCCTTGGCGGAGATAATCTCAAAGCTGCAATATTCATGGCTGGTTTCAAAGAGGGTTGCCTCCTACTGCCTCAACTCGGAGCAAAAGCTGAGGTTGCATTCGGACCTGCAGGTTTGGGAGATTTGTATGTTACAGCAACTTCACCTCATGGACGTAATCGTTCTATGGGTGAAAAGTTAGGTACTGGACTCACCATCGAACAGGCTCTCGAAGAAATGCATATGGTTGCAGAAGGTGTTCGTGCAGCCCGCATGTTTGGCGAGAGAGCAGAAGATTTCGGGATTGATATTCCTTTCACTAAGGCACTTAACACTTTACTGGACGGCTTTATCGATGCCGAGGAATGTTGTCGAAGAATGGTTGCACTCCATTGAACCAGTTGATTTCTTGCTGCTGTTGAAGCGGTGCTGTTTTGAGGGTAGTCGCTCTGCGGTATTCATGGCGGAGGAATTGACTGAACTGGAAGCGCGTATCTTTGAATGGATTCGACAATCAGATTTCGAAACCGTTGCTTGGTCAACTCCGAAAGCAGCCAAGTCATTCAAAGTCAAAGAAGATGAAGTCTACGAAGCAGTTGCGGCATTAACGCGTAAAGTTCCAGACCGAATCCAAGTATTTTACAAACAAGGTTCACTACACATCGCTGCTGAATAATTACTCATCTTCTTTGGAAGAACTGGTTTTCATCGGCGTTGTATGGTATTTTGAAGAAATCGAGGCTGGAAGGAATATTGTCGACCAAGATGGTCGTCGTACATCCCCTTCTTCAGTAACGGTTGAACGAATGGCCATCGAAAGGAAATCGATGAGTACGACGACAATAAAGACGACAAGAAGTAAAGCAACGACTTTATCGTACTGAGTTAGTTTGAGATAAGTATTGATGTAAAGGCCGATTCCACCAGCACCGACCAATCCAATTACAGTCCCATGCCGGACATTGTACTCAAACATAAACATCAAATGAGATAACAAGTGATTTGCTGATTCAGGTAAAGCGATGTGCCAGGCGGTTTCTGCACGAGTCATACCCATTGCTTTGGCTGCTTCTAATGGGGCATTTTTGAGACCCTCCATCGATTCAAATTGCAACTTTCCAAGGTATCCAACTGTGTAAAAGGTCATAGCAAAAATTCCTGCAAGGGTTCCAACATCAAAGATGATCATAAACAGCACCGCCCAGATAATTGACGGCAGGCTTCGCATGGCTGCAAGGATAACTCGAGCAGGGATGGCCATCCAAAGTGGCGAGAGATTATTGGCTGCCAAAACCGAAAGGGGGAGGGCAAAAACAAACCCAAGTGCGGTTGCAACGAATGCGATTTTTATTGTTTCCACCATTCCAAGCCAAGCTACCGAACAGAAGAGTTCAACTTCTTGTTCACATACTGGATAAGATTGTGCTTCTAAAATCGACCAATCAGGAGGCCATAGACTCTCATTGAAAAATATTACAAGATTTTCCCAGCCCCCACTTAATCGGCCCCAATCTCCAACCATGTCGTTGAAAATATACAGCGCAAGAAGAGAAATTGCTGTTACTATACCCATGAGTTTGCGATTCAAGAAACCACCTCTTCGATAAGTTTTCCATCCTTGATTCTCCAAATCCTATTAGCTACTTCTTTGGCTAATTTCTCATGATGTTCAACCATAATCAAAGCCGAATTTTGAGCTCTAATAGTTGCATGAACTGTGCGCATAACCACTTCGACATTGTCGTCGTCAAGTTCTCCTAAGAATTCATCAGCCAGAACTAATTTTGGTTTTTGTGCGACTGTTCTTGCTGTTGCTACCCGTCGTTGTTGACCTCCTGACAGAATCCGAACCGGTTGATCGGCGATATCTTCAATCCCCAAATGCCTCATGGCCTTGCTGATATCTTCTTCAAACTCTTTGGGCAATGGAAATACTGCTGGCCACCAGCGTGAAGTTCGAACTCGTGCACCCATCGAAACATTTGCGCGGACACTTAGATTGCCAACTAATCCCAAACGTTGAGGAATGTATCCCAATCCTCCTCGTGACGGAATGGCGAGTTCAATTTCACCTGATAATGGTCGGATGAGTCCGGAAATTGTTCGCAATAACGTGGTTTTCCCAATACCTGAGGGTCCTAAAATCGCGATAACATCGCCTTCAGAAATTTCAACATTGATGCCCTCAATTAGAGGAGTATCATACCCAATTGAAACATCGTGGAGATGTGCTAGAACTTCATTCATAATATTCATCTCAACTGGTTGCTGTATACTTTTCATCATAATATGTAGAAATACCAGGCACACTCGATATTAACGAAGAATAGGCACCCAAATGAGCCTCAGCATTGGTAGCGACAATACCTGGGGTATTGAGTATTGAGGATAACATGTCCTGTCCTTCTTCACTGTAACTCAAATTTACCAATGCCGAAACAATGGCATCACGTGTCGAATTATCAAGCGTATTTGGCTGATACATCAACGGATGGCTTGGGGCTTGCCCAAATGCTGGAAGTGTAACATAATTCTCTCGAATCAAACACCAATCTTCATTCTCAGAAGGGTTTTCATCGCCACAATATGTTTCAATCGTGCTGTCTTTAGCAAATGCCACATCTCCAACACCTTCCGACAAACATTTCAATGCTCCACTATAACCGTAGTAAGGTGTTCCAGATTCAGGAATACTCGCATCTTCAGAAAAATAATTGAATATTGTATTTCGAAGTGATTCAATATCATCATCATCCCCGACAACTTCAGCGTATTCTTGCCCAATGAAATAGCCCATTGGAATCAACATTCCTGCTGATTTAAGCCAACCAGTATGGCAACTGGTTTGGCCTTCGAGTACAGCAAAGGGGTCAGTGGAATCGTTTCCATCGTTGAGGGCAATTTCTGCTTCACTACCATTGAGGACCCAAGCATGTGCATTATAGTAAGTTCGTCCGTCAGATTTTTGATCTGCTGCCATCACTTCAAGGTCATACATTTTCCAACCAACCCATCCTGCACCACCATCCATGAAGGCTATGTCAGCACTACCAAAACGAAGGGCTTGAAGTGCTAATGCATCAGATGTAATTGGATAAATTTCAACCTCTACACCTATTTCAGTACTAAGGTAATCAGCTAATTTTTGAGGGTTTTCGCTGAATGAGGTATAGTCATCTTTTACTGAAAAAGCAATACGAATGACTTCTTTATCGCTTTTTTCATTGCCGATACAACCGGAAAATGCGGCTATTGAAATAAGAAAAATCATTAGACAAATTTTGTGATATTGGGCCGTCATTGCCTCACCTATTTAGGGTACCCTAAAACCGGAGGTATATGAAATTTAGGTTGCCCTAAATCCCCTTTTTCCACGTGCTCAAACAAAAATTAAACAGGAGGCTGCTTAGATAGAGAGCCAATCAATAACCAAAGCCTCTGAGTATCTGTCATTTGAAAGCCCAGAATGGCCGATAGGACGAACAATGACTAAAACATCGAGTTCACCACCCCAATTACTTGTTCCAATGCAGAGAACTTCACCCACTTTCATGCCATTTTCATCAACGCCGATTGAAAGGCTTCGCAATTCATACAATCGAACACTTACAATTTGGTCAACTGCTTCCTCCGTTGAGACATACCGATGTGTGCCTTCGATTGCCATAGGCTCTAACTTTATTTCATCAACATCAATACGAAAGGCTGATACTTCTTGATCCAATAATTCTACGGCTTGATTTAGGCGCCCTTGCTCCATGTCAAACAGTGAAGCAAGCCAAAATGCCGAAGATTCGGCACCAAATGAACCGTATTGATAGGGAAGTCGGAGCGTTAAGGATTGAATGATTTCCACATCAGCATTTCCAAATCCTTCGGGCAACATTAGCCAGGTATACTGTTCCCCTGCCGGATAAAATGGTGCGTTTGGATTCTCTGTAAACAATGGTTGGCCCCATTCCGAAGGAGATTCAGGGGTGGAAACTGGCGTAAACCCTCCAAGAGTAAACATCACAGCTAAGCAAACGCTCACCAGTATTCGGGGCCTTTTGTGATGCACCCAAGCCACACGGCCAGCAGGACTGAGAACTGATGCAAGAAGCATTATTGGGCCAAGAAGGAGTATTCCACCTGGAATAATCCACATCAAAATAAGTGTAAGTATGAGGGCTTCAAATCCCAGTGGTCCAAACCCAGTACGCCAATCAAAACGTTCGTCTTGTTTCGAGATTTGGCGTTCGATAAACACGACAATTGCTATTCCCAACACAAGTAATAGTGTCGGAACAAGGTACCCAATCATCTTCAACCCGTCATTGGAAAGGATATGTTTGTCAAGAGTCTTCGGGTTTAATCCAACTTCAAACGGTAGTTTGTCAAACCTCGACCTCTTCGCCGAGGTATGGAGGAGGTTGTATTGCAACTCAAGGATGCAACTTACCGGCATTCTGTCTACGCACCACTGCCGTTCAAACCATGGCGCAGAATACGTGGGCAAGGAATTTTTTCAGCCAATCTTTCACTTCACAAAGGTACCATCTTGGGGCTGGTAGGTCCAAACGGCGCAGGTAAAACGACGCTGTTACGAATGATGGCAGGAATATTGCCATTGCAAGCCGGCTCAGTACATGACGCTGATGAGCATTCAGGAACTGTAATTTCAGATGAACGACTGAGGCATATGGTAGGTCATATGCCTGAACAAGTTCGCTGGCAAGGAAGAAATACGGTTCGAAATGCTTTACTAGGAATTGGTGAAATGCGACAAGTAAGTGAATCACGAATTGATGGATTGCTCAAACTTGTCGGTTTGCAAAGTCGAATCGATTCACCTTTGAATGAATTGAGCCAAGGGATGCGCCAGCGCCTTACTCTTGCCGCAGCCTTGCTTGGCTCACCAAAAATCCTCTTACTCGATGAACCGCTCAACGGTCTTGACCCTGTGGCAGCAGCTGCATTTATCGTGTTACTTGGAAAATTAACTGAGAAAGGTGTTTCAATCGTTCTTTCTTCCCATCAAGTCGAAGGATTGGTAGAAATCATTGACCGATTAGCCCTTATGCATCGAGGCCAAATCCTTGCAGAAGGGACAATGCTTGAAGTTGCCAAACACCTCAACCTCGATAAAAAAACTGAAATTACAGGTGAGGGGGACGCACCTGATTTCTCCAAATACACTGTCGAATACAAGTCCATAGAAATTGAACAATACTCCAATAATTGGAAAGCAGTTCTCCCTAATAGTGGACCTGGTCTATTGAAAAAATTAGTCAATGATGAATTCGAAATTATTTCGTGGAAAGACCGCCAGCCAAATGTCATAGAAATGCTCTGTGCAGCAACCGGCCAATCCGTTGAGGATGTCGGACTCGAAGTATCTTCTACCGCAGTTTTACCCCTTCGCACATTTCGAGGTGAAGAAGAATGAGTGATTTTTCACGCATAATGTTGTTTGCAAAACGCCTAATGCAAGAGCGATTGTTTTCAACACGAATGTACATCATGCTTCCAATCTTGTTGTTGTTTATTCCTGGAATGGCTTGGGGTTTTTCAGACCCAAACATTATTCTCCCCGGAGGCCATCAACCCGATACCGCTATGGAAGTGCTGTTCTATGCCAGCCTAGGAGTGGTGTTTGGTGCAACCATGTGTGCAGTTTTACTTTCATATGATTCTGTAAGCAGGGAACGTGCAAGCGGTGTGTTAGAACTACGACTCGCACAACCAATGCCTCGGTCTCATCAAGCTATTGCAATGATTCTTGGTTCATGGAGAGCGATTTTGATTCCAACATGGATTCTTCTCGTGCTTTCTGTTCTCATCGTTCGCTACCGCATTGGTGAATGGTTATCGATCATCGATTGTTTAGTTTATTTTTCTTCAACTGCATTGATTCTTCTTTGGTATGTTTTGTTTACCCTCTTAGCCTCTTCCTACACTCGAGAACAGGGGACTGCAATCTCTTTTGGGATTGGGCTTTGGTTCCTCTTTACTTTCCTTTGGGCTTTGGTAACGACCATGGTGGCGTATGCATCAGGCGTATCAATTGGACAAGAAAATGATGCTGCATGGATTATGTTAGAAGGCGGTTTGGATTTACTTTCCCCTAATGGAGTATACCATCATTTACTTGAAACCCGTCTACCGCAAATCGATAGGGGTGTCGCTGTTTGGCAATCTTGGGCCATGGCATTGGCGTGGACTATCCTGCCATCGTGGCTCTTTGTTAGAAGAATGGAGAAGATTCTCCCCTAAGTGAAATCTGTCTCCAAAGTTACTTTCTAACGAAAGCCTCTTTGAGGCTGGATGAAGACGGGATGGTATGGCAGGACACACCCGGTATGGCATTTCACACCTTCTTACGCGTAGTTCAACAGCAATCACATTGATTTTTTTGATGGTTTTTATGGGGAGTTCACCCCTCTTTACTGCCCAAATTTCACTTGATTCCAGTGAGCATTCACCTGCTGATGGCCGTCAGGGCCTTTCAATAGAAGACGAATGTAAAGGGTTGAAGTTTGAAGACCTTTTCGATTATGATTTTGCGAATTTCATAATTAATGTTGGAGATGATTGGGCAACAGCAGAAATGGACGCTGGCTCTTTTGTTAATGGAAGTAAATCCTCGGTTGTTAGAGAAAATCTTGACGGCTTGTTCGAAGGACTCTCTGGTGGCGCGAATGAATATATCAGCACTGATGAACGTGATGCTGTTCGAGCAATTGGCCCAAAATGTATCGGGGCAATGGACACAAGACTTGGAATGCGTGAAGGAATTCCTCACCGAGGTCAACCCGACTGGAACAACATGTCATTTGTAGAAGATGGAATTGGACTCGAAGAAATTGATTTGGTTCCAACAAACCATCCTGAGGAACGTTCATGCCAGAATCTTGGTGCCGCACAAGGGTGCAAAGAAGTTCCAGTATCGATAACTGATGATTTACAAATTATGATGTTCTTGAAGGAGGAAGAAAGCAACAATGTTCGATTTGACAAATTGCCAAACAGTGGGGATTCAAATTTCACTTTGGGATTAAATATTACCAATATGTCGTATGCACACCTAGAATTCAACTTCCCACTTAAGCAGGGATTACGATTAACGAACTATTCGATTCAAGATACATTGGTAGGTACTGATGGAACAGTAACTGTTACTGAAAATACGGCATTGAGTGGTCCTGAAGCCTTGTATCTCCCTGATGGTCGACTACGAGTGAATCAGATGGTGACCTATTCGGCATCTGAATATCCACTTCTACGTGAATTATTTATTGATTTTACAACAATGGCACCAGAGACTAATGAAGACCCTGAATGGAGTTCAATCGCTCCTGAAGATGGTACGATCATCCCAATGCTTGATGGAACAAGTTCTGAAATGGTGGTAGTCAATGGTGAACGAACAGAAATGTGGGCAAGCGATGACAGTGGATGGGGATTGGATTGTAGTTTTTCTGAAACCGGTTGGTCTGCTTCTCTAGATGGTGACGGTAACATGATAGTCTCTAGACAAAGTACTTCAGCAATCTCTTCTGATGCTGAATGTTATGTCGTTGACCCGTTCGGTGCAACATCTATTGATTCACGAAACTGGACTTTTGGCCAAGTGTTTACTTCAACTGCGGTTCTCTCTGCAACAGGAGACAATATTGAATTTACAATGACCCCAACAGGCTTGGTCAATGAAATGACGATTTCCGCACACGCTCACCAAATGAATGCAATGGGCCAAATGCGTACTGTTACACTGGCCTCAGATGCTTCAACAATTTCTTTACCGCTTGAAGGGTTATCACCAGGCATGGTCATGGTTATGGGACAAGCACAAAGTTCGACCATGTTGGACCTTGATTTTACTCTCAACTTTGGACTTGAAAAGGCAAGTCTTCCACCGGTGATTGTTGTCAACAAAAACCTTGACGGAAAGAATGCGACTTGGGATGCAAATGGCCTCACATTTACTCTACAAGGGGATGTGTTAGACCCAGATGGTGAAGAAGTTACGCTTTCACTCGAACTCTGTGGATACACGACCAACGATTTCTTACGCGTTGGAAGTGGTTGGGACATTGATGTTCACATCGTCTCATGCTCGTCTCAAAACCCACCCGTTACAGCGTATGATGTCATATTGACTGCAACTGATGAATCTGGAACAATAACCACTTTTGCTGTTTATGTCCCCGACCCTTATTCTAATGAGAATACTGACAACAACGATGACACAAAGATTATTGAAACAACAGAAGAAGGGCTACCAGCCATCTCGTTGATGGCAACATTAAGCATTACTCTCCTTGGTGCAGCCTTTGCAGGAAGAGGCCGAAGAGACTGAGGGCTTCAACCGACACCCTCAAAAGAGGGAGGTCCGGCCCATCAAGCAGGTGAAGGTATGTTCGCGGGTGTTATTGAGTCAAAAAGTCATGAGGGAGGATTTCTAGTTTCTTTCACTGGTTCGTCACCTGCACTTGAATCGATAATCATCAATGCCGAATCTGGAATATACATCGGGAAAGTCGATGCTGTTCTTGGCAATACAAATTCACCAATAGCACACGTCGCTCACATTGACCGGAAACTCGATCTTGATGCCTTAATCGGTGTTGAAGTCGGAATTCGTGCCAAAAAACAACGAGAAGAACGTGACCGAGGCCATCGGGACGACCGAAGAGGTGGAGACCGGGGATACCAAAGCCGGGACCGTCAAGGTGGACGTTTTGAAAGAAATGACCGTCGTCAAGATAACCGCAATGGCGGAGATTGGGATTGTCCAAAATGTCAAAATTCAAACTTTGCTTTCCGAACTGAATGTAACCGATGTGGCGAAGCACGTGGTGCTGGTGGTG